>WANT01000053.1 GCA_015521685.1 Aeropyrum sp. | reverse complement strand
ATCGTTCTGATAGCGTTCGTTATTGTGGCTGCGGCTCTAGCGTTCGTAGCGCTGAACATGGGCCTCTTCACCACGCAGAAGAGTAAGGAGGTTATGCAGAGGGGTCTTGAGGAGGCTACCTCAGCCCTTGAGATAGACGGCAGCGTGATCGGAGAGGTTGATGCCGCAACAGGAGGCGTAGATCTTGTTGCAGTACCACTTAAGATATCGCCGGGCAGGGAAGGCGTGGATATGGACGCCTCCAAAGTTAACGTGAGAGTAATACTCCCAGGCGGATTCTACGAGGATGCCTACTGTGGCGTGGTAGACGGATCCACCCTAGCAGATACAAGCCTTTCAACAATACAAGGAGCAAATCCGTGCACTGCTCCCGAGTTCGCATACTTGGTGATATTTAACGGTGACGGTGACAACGTTCTAGAGTTCGGAGAGAAGGGCCTACTAGTTCTAGACCTTTCGACGCCTGGAGCCGCTCTATCTTCGTACGACGAGTTCAAGGTAGAGATTAGGACTGTCCAGGGCGCCTCGCTAACCGTAGAGAGGATGGTGCCTGCAACACTGCCTGCGAGCGGTGCTGTGAGCCTTGGCTAACCCCACATCCTTTTTTTGTAAATTAAAAGATTTTTTTACAATCTAGCCTGCAAGTACCGTGTAGATTGCTTTGATGACGCTTGGAAGGGTTACAGGGGGGTAAGCGGCGGAGAGTGGGTGGCTGCTATGGCTGAGGGAAGCGAGGAGAGAAAGACTGAGGACCTAAAGGAGCTGGTTGAGTCGCTGAGGGAGGTGCTGCTAGAACTAAGGGGTGTCCTACTAGAAGCGAGGAACCCTTTCAGGAAAGTCATGGTTGAATCAGGCGAGGAGGAGGCTGGATCGTCAGGCGAGGGCGAGGACCTCGCTCCCATAAGTGCTTCCCAGAGAATATACCAACCGCTATACACTACAACCCCCGTACCACATCATCAGACTAAACCTACTGAGCGTACATCGGGCTCTATAGAAGTTAGGAATAACCCCGGGGATGTGCAGCCGCGAGAACCGGTCGAGAATGGCGGCACAACGACAAACACGCTTAGCGAGAATAACGTTACTAGCAATTCGGCCGCTGAGGGGAGAGGGTTTGGCGAGGGGGGTTCTAGGCATAGTAGTAATGCCGGGAATGGTGGGTTCAGGGAGATAATGGATGTTGCGAGGACTCTCTGGAGTCTAGGTGAGGGGCTTCCTCCTGAGCTTATAGATGAGATGGTGGAGATCCTAGCCGCAGCGGGGTATCTCGACGAGAGGAAGAGAGCTCTAGTTGAGAAATTTCTCAAGTTTGCAAAGGAAGCCAGAGAGAAGGGTTTAACCCCTGAGCAGCAGGTTATAGCCCTATACACGCTGGCCAGAGGGCTGGGAGTCAGGGATGAGGAGTTCGAGGACGAGGTTTTCAGGAGCCTGGTGAGGATTATTGGTGGTAGGAGATGGGAGAATCAACGGTAATCGCCCATGCACTCCTAACCATAGTAGCCATAACTATGGCGAGCGTTTTCGCTGGAGTGGTGATTTTCGGTTCTTACGATATCGGCAACTCAATACAGGCCCTCTACAACTCCATGGCGGACCGGATGAGGACGGACATAGTTATAGCATACATATCATTCGACCCCGCTACCCTAACTTACTACGTTTATGCAAAGAACACGGGTTCCAGCCCCATCAATAGCCTAGACACTACCACAATATTTTTCGGCCCCGAGGGCGGAGTCCTAGACTTCTACACCTACGATCCCAATGGAACAACAGGTACATGGTACTACGTCGAGCACGGGACTCAGAACCAGGTGTGGGAGGTTGGTGAGGTCCTCGAAATAGTTATAGTGGCAGGGAAGGACTATGGCGGGGTCGTAAAGCTGGTTATGGTAGTGCCTACAGGGGCTAAGATCTCGTATGTAGAACCCATCGGGTGACCGGGATGGGCTCCGCCTCCATACTGGCAGGCTCGATAGCCTATATATCGCTAGGTATAGCTCTAGTTATGGTAGGAGCTGCATTACTACAAGGTCTTAACACCACGGCAGGAACTATCATTTCTGAGGAGCTGAACTCCGACGCCCTAATGGATGTGGAGCTTCGCATTGCTACGGTATATGTCGACCCAATTCTAAGGCTTCCAGATAGTGTTGAGATACTAAATTCAGGCTCAATACCTGTCTGGAACTTTGAAAACTCCCAATTCATTGTCGAGTTAGTAGACTTCGACACAGGAGCCAGGAAGACTTTGGTCCTCTCTTACGGCTCGGGATTCGAGCCGGTATCTAGGGGGATCTTAGACGCTACAACTGGGACGAGGATATACTATCCATACACTCCGGGAACCAGAATATACCCCGGAGAAACTGTAGTATTCGACCTGTATATCTCGACGCAGGACCTGCCCTTCTTTCCTGAAGAGATCATAGTTATATTCGTGTACTCAACAGGAGACAGCGCCTCAGCTAGGTACCTAACTTAACGGAGGGTGGGAGCCGTGGGGGTTAACGGTAAGAACGGGAGCGGCGGGCCGACGTATCTGATACCTACTGGCAACGAAGAGTTCGACATAAAGCTTGGAGGCGGCATACCATATCCTTCTCTGATAATTGTTGAGGGCCCCCACGGCACTGGTAAGACGGCGCTAACACAGCTGATTCTCAAGGGGAGCCTCACTCTCGGGCTCCGTGGGGTGGCTATAGTCACCGAGTCAACGATAACTGGCTACATCAAGAAAGCTGAGGCAGCAGGCCTCAGCCTTACAGACTACTTCACTGCGGGAATGTTAGACGTTTACTCCACTCAGTTCGAAGGGTCCAGGTGGAGCAGGAGCTCGTCAACGAGGCTCCTAGACATGGTCGGGAGGTTCCTTATGGAGAGCGCCCCCAGCTACGATGTTATCGCTATAGATAGCCTAAGCCACATCGCTATATATGCATCTCCAATACGTGTCCTCAACTTCTTCAACACTGTCAGGATACTAGCTGATAAGGGGAAGCTTGTAGTAGTAACTCTCCACGAGAGCGTGCTCCGCGAGGACCTAACTACGAGAGCTAGGGCTACATGCGATGGCTACTTCAAACTCTCGCTAGCCAGCCTGGCGGGTAAGACGGTTAAAGTGCTTAAGATAGTGAAGCTTAAGGGTGCTAGGAGCAGGTTCGAGCCTACGATAACATTTGATGTCGACCCATCCTTCGGGATTAAGCTTGTCCCCATAGCCTTGGCGAGCGTCTAGCCTTGTGGGGGTGGGCCCGTTGTCTATATTCGCGAGATTCAGGAAGCGTGGAGGGGGGTTGCGGGAGGCCGAGGTCTCTGAACCCGAGTTCGGGGATAGGCCTGAATACCTAGAGAATTATATTAGGGAGTTCGTGTCAAGGACAGGTAGAGACGAGCCAGAGTATATGGAGAAGATACCTGGGGATCTTAAGAATGCTAGAGAGTTCAACGTGGTCTATCCTGTGGGCTTCGGTATATTCATACATGCCTACAACGACCCTCTCTCTGAGAGCGGGTATAATAAGTACGTGGTTGTGGAGCCTCCCAAGCCTCCTGAGGACCTGGTTAGGGAGGTTGACTATAGGATAGCCTTGATACTCAGCGAGGAGGACGCCCCCAGGAGTAGCGAGGAGAAGAAGAAGATACTCCTGGCGGCTCTAGACAGGGTTGTAACTACCGTTGAAACTATGGGGTCAAACGGATCGAGGAGTAGGGGTGAAGGTGATGAGGGTGAGGCCGGCGAGTCTAACGGGTCTAACGGGAAGAGCTGGCCGTACGGGGTTAGAAGGGGTAGGATTGTAATAGAGGAGAGGTACTATAACTACCTTAAGTATCACTTCATTAGAGAGAAGGTGGGTGTAGGCCCTCTAGAACCGTTCCTCAGGGACCCCTACCTTGAGGATATTTCCTGTAACGGCGTTGGCCCCATATACGTAGTTCACAAGATGTTTAAGAGCCTAGAGGCCAGCGTAAGATTTGAGAATGAGGAGGAGCTTGACGACTTCATTATTAGGCTTGGCGAGAAGATAGGCAAGCCTATAAGCCACGCCAGGCCCGTGGTTGACGCCACGCTGCCAGACGGTAGCAGGATAAACATCGTTTTCGGGAGCGACGTTAGCCTGAGGGGGAGCAACTTCACGATCAGGAAGGTCTCTAAGGTGCCTATAAGCGTAACCCAGCTCATAAGATGGGGTACTTTCGACTCGATGATAGCTGGCTACATGTGGATGATGCTAGAGGAGGGTATGAGTGTATTCATATGTGGCGAGACAGCCAGCGGTAAAACAACAAGCCTGAACGCCATATCCTCCTTCATTAGGCCGGACGCCAAGATCGTCACTATAGAGGACACTGCGGAGGTGGTCCTACCGCACCCAAACTGGACGAGAGAGCTGACTAGGAACACTGGAAAGCCAGAGACGAGCGTCACCATGTTCGACCTACTGAGGGCGGCTCTAAGGCAGAGGCCCAACTATATAATAGTAGGCGAGATAAGGGGCGCGGAGGGCAACATAGCGTTTCAAGCAATGCAGACAGGACACCCCGTTATGGCTACATTCCACGCTGCAAACCTGAGCAGGCTGCTGCAAAGGCTTACCAACCACCCCATAAACGTGCCTAAAACCAACATAGATAGCCTGAACATAGCGTGGTTCCAGAGCGCAGTCCATGTTAAGGGCTTCCCTGCTAGGAGGGTTCTGGAGATAGACGAGATCATAGGATACGATCCTAGCTCGGGAGCGATAGCGGCAGTCCCAGTCTTCACCTGGGATCCAGTTAGGGATAAGTTCGTCTTCTCAGGCAGAGGAGCTAGCTACCTGCTGGAGGAGAAGATCGCGACTATGAAGGGGATACCTAGGAGGAACATATCGATAATCTACGAGGACCTGGAGCTGAGGAGCAGGTTCCTGCAGACACTGGCGGATAGGAAGGTGTTGGATTATTTTGACGTGTATCGTGCGATTGTGAGGGCTTACAACATCGGAATAGAGAATGCTCTGAAGAGGTTGGAGCGGGGCGACTTGCTATGAGGCGTGATAGTCCTGGTGGGCGGGTTTGAAGGGGAGTAGGGCAGCCCTAGCTAGATACTTCTACAGGGCGGGGCTCCTGATATTAGGGCTCCCTATAGCGGCTGCTGCTCTAGTCACGCTCGAGCCTCCCAACAACTTCCTATCTGCAATAGTGATAATGCTCACTTTCCTAGGACTACAGGCAATGCTATTCCTAATAGGATCTAGGATCAGCGTTCTAGACTCCGAGATGCTCTACATGATGCTCCACATGAGGCTTGTGGCTTCAGGAAAACCGCCGACAGGTAGGATATTCCGGGCGGTAGCAGACTATCCAGACGTCTACAAGGAATACTCGAGCATATTCAAGAGTATATACGATCTGGGTAGGGAGTGGGGATATAGCTTTCCTAGGGCTGTGGCTATAGCGGCTGAAAGAGTGGAGAATAGTGTCCTGAGTAACATACTTCAGAGGCTGAGCGGAGTCCTAGCTGTAGGTGAGGATGTTGAGGAGTTCCTGGAGAGAGAGTATAGGACGCTGATGTCTGAGTATGAAAACGTCTACACTAGGACTATGAACTCTGCCAGAGTTCTACTAGGCATTTACGTCACTATGCTGGGCAGCCTCGTATTCCTAGTGTCAACATTTATGGTCCTAGCATTCTTCTTCGGAGGCGATACCGGTATACTCCTGCTGTCATACTCGGCAGTAACAGCTGGTAGCCTACTGCTAGGGTTACTAGTATTCATGGCTCTAAAGCAAGAACCCTTCGAGTATAGGGGTAAGCCAGAGATACCCAAATATAGGATCATAAAGTATGGTGGCGCCCTATCACTGCTAGCGGGAGCCGCCATAGGCTCGGCAGTAATAGTCCTTAAGGGCGGCCTAGACTTTATGGGATTAGCCCAGGCGTACGCAGCAGCTGGAATACTGATGCTTCCGCTAGGGATACTAGCTAGGATAGAGGAGTCTCGTGTAAGGAATGCTGATGAATTCTTTCCAGTCTTTATAAGGAGCTATGGGTCGCACCTGGCTACCGTGGGTAACATGGTCAAGGCTCTAGAGCCGCTACTTATAAGCAACCTTGGCGTCATAATGGGGCCTATGAAGAGACTCTACTCCAGGCTGAAGAACTCGGTAAACACTATGGTGGCCTGGGACCTATTCTCGGCTGAGGTCGGAAGCGAGATGGCTAGGCGAGGGGTTGTTATGTTCATAGATACTGTGGAGGCTGGTGGAGACGCCAACCTAGCTGGAGCTCTGATATCGGATCACCACAACGATATGAATAGGCTTAGGAAGCTAAGGTATCAGGTCGCGAGCACGTTTTCCTCGACACTATTCATAATGCACGGGGCTGCAATAGTCATACTGCTGATAATGAGCAAGCTGCTAGAACTCTTCTCGCAAATACTAAACCAGCTCACCGTCCAGCTGCCACCTGAGATAGCCGACATATTCCCGTTCAGGTCGATGGATGTTACAATACTCCCGGTGCTAAACCTAGTATTCATTACAACAATGGTGGTGGTGAATAGTGCTGTTGTCACGCGTGTAACGCCCGGCTCCAAGCTAACACTATACTTCTACCTAGCTCTGTACCTACTGTTATCTGCAGGTAGCATATTCGTGGCTGTCAAGATAATAGACTTCGTAATAGGGAGCATAGTAGTCCCTCAGGACGTTGTGCCCACTGAAGGGTTTTAACAAGGCTCTCCTGCCTACGATAAGAGTTTTGGAGCTAAGCATTGGTCCTGAGGGATGAGGAGGTTTGCACGTCTCCTAGCCCTTGTGAGGGCTGTGAGGACCCTCCACCGGCTCCGACCTGGCCTCTCTCTGGATGCTGTGTTTCTGCCTGAGCCTCTGTATCAGTTGGTGGAGCAGGGTGTAGGCCCTGCTGGCATCGCTTGAGTCGAGCACTAGGATTGTGTCCACGTAGCAGGATATGACTTGGGTTATGTTGATGCCGTTCTTAGCCAGGAAGCCGGTTATATATGCTATAACGCCTGGAGTGGTCACTATCCCCTTAGGACTCACTAATATGACTGCGCTCTGGCCATCAATGATCTCGATGGACCTGCCTAGGTCCTCGACTATCCGCGGCTTGTCTTCAGATGCTACTATTATCGTGGCTGTCCTCAGGCTCTGGACGAACTGTATGAACCTCGACGCCTCTCCATATTTCGCCACTATTCTGAGGGCCCTCACTATGCTTTCTCTGGGGACAGTTATCACCGATATATAATCCTGGACTGCGAGAGTGCTTGCTGCAACCACTTTCTCAACACTCTCCACGCTCTCTCCGCTTATGGACTCCGCCATCCTTACTAGCGCCATTTTTATTGCTACTATGCTGTGTTTCTTACCTGTTAGTTCTTCTAGCTCTGCAGCTAGGCGCCTAGCTAGAGCGCTGTAGTTCACTATTCCCATTTTGATGCACTCTACTAGCATGGGGTCGTTTGAGACGTACGATTTGACTAGGCTGGCGGTGCTGCCCTCCACGCATCTCACCACTTGGATACAATTGTAACTTAAAGTTTTAAAAAGTTTCAGATGTAGCGATAAATAGATTAAGATAGATTAGAATGTATAGCTCCGGCTGAGATCCATGGCGCTAGATACTAAAATCCTGGTAATAGCCCTCGCCGCACTAATAGTGGGAGCCGCCCTAGGGGCGGTGGCCTCCACCCTCTTAGCCGAAACTCCTCAGGAGAACGAGGAACCCGCAGGTGAGGCAGCCGTCACGGCAACACCCAGCCAGGCAGCATCAGAGCTATCAGAGTTCTGTAGCGTGGGCTATGGACTGCTGGACAAGATAAAGGAGAGGGGCGTGCTTAGGGTGGGGACAAGCGCAGACTGGCCTCCATACGAGTACATAGACTCTGAGGGCAATTTTGCGGGCATAGACATAGAGCTGGCGAAGAGGATAGCAGAGGGCCTAGGGGTAGAGCTGGAGATTGTTGACATGAAGTTCGCAGCTCTCTTCCAGGCGGTCCAGAGCGGCAAGGTAGACCTGGTTATAGCTGATGTGGCTATGAAGCCTGAAAGGCTCCAAGCGGTGGATTTCACCATACCTTACAGATGTGAGACTAGCAAGGTCATCATAGTAAAGTCTGGTGATGCGCAGTCTTACTCGGGATATGATTGGCTCGCTGGTAAGAAGATAGGTGTGCAGGCAGCCACTGTAGAGGAGGAGCTAGCAACAAAGTATTTTGGAGATAAGGCGGAGATAGTTGCGTTCGACAGAGTTTACCCCGAGATGACTCTGGCGCTGAAGACAGGGAGAATAGACGCTATGGTAACAGCTCCCGATGTCGGGGAGGTGGTTCTGGCTATGGAGGAGGGGCTGGAGATCGTAGACTCGATACCGTACTTCGGGTGTAGCACAGTTGTGGTGCCTCACTGCGCCTTTAGCCTTAAGAAAGAGGTCTCCCAGATAATATGGGACCTTCTGCAAAGCGGGGAATTGCAGGAGATAGTCGAGAAGGAGACTGCTGTGTGGCTAGAGCAGCAGGGAAGTTAGGCAAGCCTACAACGATCTCTAACCTGGCGAGGACCTCGGTGAAAAGGGGTGATAGACCTAGCGATACAGTACCAGGACCTAATAGTCAGAGGAATACTATACACCATAGCCATCTCGATTCTATCTCTAGCTATAGGCTTTGGTATATCCCTCGTGTTGACTGCAGCTAGGTTCTCGGGGATACTGCCTCTTAAAATCGCAGCGGAATCTTACATAAACTTCTTCAGGGGAACACCCCTACTAGTCCAAATCTTACTTATATTCTTCGGCCTCCCAAGCCTGGGTATTAACTTGACAGCATTCCAGTCTGCAGTGCTTGCCATTGGCCTCAACAGCGGCGCTTACCAAGCCGAGATTCTAAGGGTTGCGATAAAGGGCATTCCAGAGGAGCAGGTGCAGGTTGCCAGAAGTCTAGGGCTCAGCGAGCTCCACATTCTCTCCGGTGTAGTCATACCTCAGGCCGTCAGGAACGCTATACCAGGCTTAACCAACGAGACCGTTATATTGTTGAAGGAGAGTAGTTTGGCTAGTGTTATAGGGGTTGCAGAGCTAACCAGGGCGGGCGAATATATTGTTAGCTCCACGTTTAGAGCTCTAGAAGCCTACCTCCTAATAGCGCTAATATACCTGGGCATGTCGATGATCGTGTTTAGGGCTCTGAGGAAGGCTGAGAGGAAGCTAGCCATTCCGGGCTTCGAGAGGTGGGTATAGGCTTTGCTGCTATCAGTCCAGGGCCTAGTAGTGGCTTACGGTAGGAAGAGGGTCCTACATGGTGTGGGTCTGGAGCTGAACCCCGGTGAGAAGCTCGTGATTATGGGGCCCTCAGGGTCTGGTAAAAGCACGTTGCTCAGAGCGATCCCAAGGCTGATAGAGCCCGAGGAGGGGCGTATAATATTCATGGGGGTTGATATCACACGGCTCAAGGGTAGGGAGCTTAGGAGCGTTAGGAGAAGGATGGGCTTCCTCCCTCAAAGCTACAGCCTCTTCCCCCACATGACGGTGTTGAAGAACATAACCTACCCCCTACAGAAGTCCCTAGGCCTAGATAGACGGGCTGCCGAGGAAAGGGCTTTGAAATACCTGTCGATGCTAGGGATAGATAGTCTAGCAGAGAGGCATCCAGCTAGGCTCAGCGGGGGACAGCAGCAGAGAGCTGCTCTAGCTAGGGCCTTAGCTATGGAGCCTGAGGTACTACTCCTTGACGAGCCTACGAGCGCTCTAGACCCCGAATCTAGGGCGGATGTGCTAGACGCTCTTTATAGTGTGGCCAGGATTGGGAAATCCATGATTGTTGTGACACACGAGGCGGACTTTGCCTTGAGTGTGGCTGACCGGATGCTTTTCATGGAGGACGGCAAGATAATAGAGGAGGGGACGCCAGGAGAGCTTATAGGCAGGAGTGGTCGTGTCAAGAAGTTTCTAGAGTCTATTTTGGAGGAGGCGTGTGGGCCTAGATAGGCGTCGAGCGGTTTAAGCCTAGCACGATCAGGTTGTGCTGGACTGTTAGGAGGGCTCTCTAGACTAGCAGCCTACGCCTAGGCTTTAGCGGTTCTTGCGGGCTATTAGCGTGTATGTCCCTAGAATGTCATCCCTGTCCAGAATATCGTATTCGAACCCCTCGTCATCTAGAATCTCTAGAACAGTCTCGAAGCTGAGAATTCTATCCTCACCTACGATCTCGAACTCCTCGCCATGTTTAGCCTCGCTTATAGAAACTAGGAACTTGTACTGTGGTTTTTCCCTGCAACTCCTGAAAGCCTCTTCCGTAAGTTCTATTCTCTTTAACGCTTCATCCAACGCCAGCCCACCCCAGACCAGGTGATATATCCTTTCCACCCGGGGTTATACGGATATCACAATACTCTTGCTATTTGGGGGGTTGGTTAGGGCTTTACGCCCTTGACACATACGAACCCGACATCGCCTTCGGCGGGGCCAGGCTCGTCAACGGCTTCGCTCTCCCACGGCTTCCACCGCAGTACTCCCATTGTAGCTTCAATGAGGAACCCAGCTCGGGCTATGAGGTCCTCGTGCTCGCTCCTAGATAGAAATCTAGCTCGGCTATAAAACGCATGGCCCTTTGCCCCTAGATTAGCATAGTATCTGCCCCAGCTACTGTCTGCTGGGACTATGCATGAGACCAGCACGCCTCCCCTGCGAAGCACTCGGTACGTCTCCTTCAACAGCTTCTCCGGGCTGTCGGCGAAGCAAAGTGTGACGACTATTAGTGCGGATCCGAATACTGAGGACCTGAATGGCTGCCTCTCCCCCACTCCAGCGACTAGGAGAGGTATTCCCCTCTTCCTAGCTACTCTAAGCATGTTAATACTGGGATCTAGCCCTGCACTCGCCCCTATCTTTTGGGCGAAATAGCCTGTACCCACGCCTACCTCGATAAGGGGCTGTGGTGCGTCTGAGAGCAGATGCGCTACGAGCCTGGCCTCCGACTCTGCTATAGCTCTGTGTCTTTCATACCACTCATCATACCTAGCCCAAAGCGCGTCGAAAATTACTGAGGTTGACATGGCTGAGGCTACCCTAACTTATAGGCTCGAAGTCTACTCCCAGTATTCGGGACGCTATCTTGAGAGCCTCAAGGTGGTCGCCATAGGTTGCTACGTAATGGTTTCCTATACTCTCTTCTAGAATTACCTCAGCTCCAGGCATCTTGATTAGCATCCTGCTTTCGCACTGGAACTCGATATCAGGAGAACCGTCCACAATAGTACCTACCCCAGCTCTAAGAACGCTTAGGCTGGGATCTAGTCTAGCTACTGTAACCTTCTCCCCCTCCTTGAATTCTACCGTTAGGGTGACGCTGCCTCCAGTTATGAAGTGTTTCCTGATCTTGTAGGACTTGCCCAGGCTTAGCGGTGCAGTGCAGTGAGCTAGCAGTAGGTTGTCACCTTCTATCTGTGCTGGGTTAGCGAAGAAGGCTGGCTGGCCAGAGGCGTATGTTAAGAGCGTCATAGAGATGGTTGCTGGGATGTCTCCCTCGCATCCCACCACTACTCCCTCGTCATTGAGGAGTGTATGGGCTAGGCAGGCGTTGGCTCCTGTCTCCTTGTAGAACCACCAGCATGCGGGGGATACTGCCTTGAAGCCCAGCTTTCTGGACAGCTCCTTTAGAGCGCTGTAGATTCGGAGACTCTTCTCCGGCTCTCCCTCGGCCAACTCCACTATTTCACCTCCCGATATTACCTTGTTAGCCATCTCTCTAGGCGGCTTGGCCTTTAGAACTTCTTTGGAGAACTCGATCGGATCTATCTTGATTAGCCGGATCGATAGTCTACTCAAGCCGTCATCTCTAGCCTTGCTGAAGACTAGCCAGGGGCTTGGCATTCCTATCAGTGCAATACGAGAGCCAAGAATGTTGGAGGCAGCCCATAGGCCCCTAATACTGGCCTCCAGCCTCGCCAGAGCCTTCTTGTCAGAAGGATTCAAGCTTGGTATGTAGACTGGCGCAGCTCTACTCTCGAGCAGGGGGCTTATCTCTAGTAGGCTGGGGAGGCTATTGGCGTAGGGCTGAGCAGCTATGATGGCTGGCTTGCCCTTGGAGGCCATTATTATATCGCGGGCTACGTGCTCAGTGCCTCCAGTGGCCAGTATAATGTAGAGGGCTCTGCAGCCTTCGGTTTCAGCCTCAGCAGGATCCGTTACAGCATATGGCCCGACTCTAGCACCACCGAAGCCTATCTTCGAGAGAGCCTTTTCGAGGAATGAAGATATCCTGGCGATCAACACGGGGCTGTGTAGCTCTGATGCTAGTATATTAAAACATATATTGTTGAGGTCGGGGTCGTAGGGAGACGCCAAAACCTAACCCCAGCTATGTCTAAGTGGCTTGCATACAAGCTTATAGTATCCTGTTAGATATTATGGATGCAATCATCGTGGTGTAGAATCCCGCTGTAATGGGGTCCGTGTTAACATTGAACACTATAGGCCTAACACCTCTAACGGACGCCGTCCTCAGAACATCTCGATAGCTAGGCTCTTCAGCGCTAGTCATGAATGCTATCGGCTCCACGCTTCTGCCTTCATAGGCTATCGCCTCTAGCGGGAGGGGAGGGCTAGCGGCGCCTGCTAAGTACAAGTATTCTCCTCCAGGCTCGCCTAGAGGTGATGTATAAACCTTGAGAGAACTACCACCACTGTTAGCCCTACCTAGTGTCGACTCTATCTCGGCCGAAAACCTCTCTAGAATCCAATCAATGGAAGAAGCAAGGCTGAGAACCTCTCCGCGGTACCTCTCCTCCCTCATACCGAGAAGCTTGGGTGTCCAGACCAGGCTGGCGACGCACATAGTGGTTAGAGGAGTCTCTCCAGTTACCACGATTCTTGATGCTCCGAGCTCCACGAGTCTCTCCTCGTACGTGGGGTGCATTGGCGGTGCTACTATGTAGATTGCCTCTGCTCCTAGGCTGGAGGCGGCCTCGACGAGGTGTATTATCCTAGTGTCTTTTGGGTCTAGCGTGTAGGCTATTAGCGTGAATCTGAATTCCCTGTAAGGCAGGAGAGTAAGGGCAGCCTCGCTGGGTCTCGAGAGCCTCGCCGGCGCTCCAGAGTGGGCTACCCCCACGTATAGTATTCTGGCTGCTGGGTATGAGGAGGGGGATGAAGCTACTAGGACCTCCCCCTCAAGGCTTATAGGGCTCGAGCTCCTAGCCCATTCGAGAGAGGTCTCTATAACACTTCTAAGTCTTTTATACAACTGCGAAATCGAGGGCACGGCAGCAGCTGCACCTCGAAGAGTCGGGGTCGCCAGCAAGCTTAGGTATGGCCTCGTACAGTATACTCCTAGCCCTCTCCACATTGGACTTCATAACCCTCTCCACCTCCTCCGCAGTCACAGGTCTGTCGGCCCACACGTCATAATCCGTGACCATGGCTAGGGTGGCGTAACAAAGTTGGGCCTCGCAGGCAAGGTTAACCTCGGGAACTAGTGTCATACCTATTATGTCGGCCTTGAACACCTCCTTCCAAACCCTGCTCTCAGCCCTGGTCGAGAACCGAGGGCCCTCAATGCACACGTAAGTACCCCTATCATGTATCCGGTACCCAAGGCTCCTACCAGTCTCTAGGATGATGTCTCTCAGCGCACTGCAGAAGGGGTCGGCCATACTGACGTGGACGGTTATGGGGCCGTCGTAGAACGTGTAGTGTTTTCTATTCTTGGTCATATCTATGAACTGGTCTGGCACGACGAAGTCGCCTGGCATGTAATCCTCTCTGAGACTACCTACGGCGCTCACGCTAATAACCCACTTAACTCCTAGGGTTTTGAGCGCCCAGATGTTGGCACGATAGTTTATGGTATGGGGCGGATACCTGTGCCCTCGCCCGTGGCGGGGTAGGAAGGCAACCTTTATCCCTCTAACCTCTCCTACCGTAATGAAGTCGCTTGGGTTGCCGAAGGGTGTGCTTACCCTTACCTCAACGGGATTCTCAACTATGCCAGGATCATAGAGACCGCTACCGCCTATTATCCCCACGTGAGCTTTGACGCCTGAAGGCCTAACTATATCATACACCAGGCATCCACCTCACGTATATTCTAGTAGTGCAGGTCTATAAAGAACAGAAGCCAGACTGATCCTTCCCCGCAACCACGAGACCTAACTAGCTCGGGGATTTCAATGTTAAGAAATTAAGCCATCGAACCAACATAATTATGAATTCCCGGCGGTGGGCCGGTAGCTCAGCCTGGAAGAGCGCCCGGCTTGCACCCGGGAGGCCCCGGGTTCAAATCCCGGCCGGTCCACCAATCCCCATTAACACGATAAATAATCTAAATCCCACTTGATGTAGGAGTATAAAGGCAGGTTTCTGACAGTCGTAGCCGTAAACACTATGGACTCATTTCAATCCTGTAGCTGGCCATGGACCTTTAGGCTGGATAGCATATCTCATAGGGTTATGATAAGTAAAAACCCAGACTGGGTTATATGTATGGTCTGGTGGGATCAAACCTAGGTTCTTCGGGGAGATCTGGCTTCCGGCTTGCCTGTTGGGAGTTGTTGAGCTGTACACTGTTCTCTCGGCCCCGGAGTTATGCCTACCGGCTTAAGGAAAGCTGTGGATAGGACTACAAGTCCTCCTGCTGCTAGAGCCCTGCCATAAATGGAGTCCTGTGCCAATAGTAGCGCTATGCCCGCTAGGGTTACTATCGCGCCTAGGGCTATTGTGGGTTGGTCTACGGCGAATATGCATGACTTGCCCTCCCTCACCTCCATTATATATATGAATATGAATAGTGTGCCTACCGCGGCAACGAGGCTCGGTAGGCCGGGCTCCACTAGCGGGACTAGAGAAGCTGCCCCTAAGATGAGGGCGTGCACCCTCCTTGTGATGGCTGCCGAGGCAACCCCTAGGAGGGCTATGTACAGAGATGTTAAGAACCATTTGTAGCTGTAGGGGCTGAACTCGATTGTCATAGCCAGGGTAGTAGCTAGGCCTGCAACTCCAGCGGCCGGGTTTGAGGTTGCAGCTATAGCTGAGGCTATAATAGTGAGAGCAACTAGTAGGGGCCAGAGAGAGTGTTGTATTGCGAACGAGGCGAGGCCTAGCCCTAGGAGGGCTAGGCTAGCGATCAGCCTTCTCTCGTCTCTGACGCCGAGGGCTATCGAGGCTGCCCCTGATATGTACATGCCTAGGGCGAGCATAGTGGAGTCTAGGGGGCTACCCAGTATGGGCATTATTGTGAAGGGGATTCCCGTTACTCCTATAAGAATGCAGCCTAGTATCTGGAGCCTCGAGCATGGAACGGTGCTGGCCAAGGCCTTTGCATCACCCTAATGTGCTGTGGTGAGAGCTTCATGCTAGGAGCGCCACTACTGCTGCCCTCTCTATCGGGAGTAACAGAAATACTACTGCTATGATGGGGCTGGCGAACTTGAACAGCCTTAGGGCTCCCTTCTTGTCGCCGGTCTTCGCGAACCATCCTATCCTAGATACTGCTAGCGCGGCGAGCACTGTGGTTAGTATAGCTGTGAGGTATCCGTAGCCGTAGTACATGGCGAAGGACCATGACACGGCTACTAGTCCTACGAGGCTCATGGCTATCAGCACTGAGATTATCTTGGGGTCACCCCCGCTGGGCAGTATGGGTATCATGGCCTTCATATAGTCCTCTTTGAAATAGTATCCGAGGAACCACACGTGCATGGGCTGCCACAGGAATACTACTAGCGCGAGGAGGATGCCACCTAGGGTTATGCTTCCCGCAGCAGCCGCCCACCCACCCAAAGCTGGCATGCTACCGGCTATACTTCCGAAAATTATGCTGAGTGGCGTGAATCTCTTAGTTAGCTGTGTGTATCCTACTATGTCAAAGTAAAGCCCGGCTAGCACGGTGAAGAGTACGTACTTGTTTATGGCTGCAGCAGACACTAGGCCAACAACTATGAGCGCTATGCTCCCAACCAGGGCTTCGAAGGGCGTCAGCACGCCTGAGGGCAGAGGCCTCTTCCTGGTCCTGCTCATCCTGGAGTCTATGTCTATGTCGAAATACATGTTGAAGGCTGTCACTCCCCCTATGCTCGAGACACCCATAACAGTTAGTAGCGCCAGACTCCTGGGATCCAGGCTCCCTCCAGCTGCAAAGTAGGCTCCATACATAGTTACTAGGAGTAATGATAGCTGCCTGGGCTTTGTAAGGGAGATGAACGACTTGAGCTTTCCAGACGCTCCTCCAGCTGCTATACTAGGCTTCTGGCTGTCGACTCCCATCCCGCCAGCTCCTCTCCGTTAGAATTCAAATATATCAGGTATTCCAGGGGGTTTAACTAGAGTTTATAGTTTTTCGTGTAGCCCTGAGTTACGCGGGCGCCCCTGCATGAGTTTGCACGAAAGGTGTTAGAGTTTGGGCATACCCCTTGGCGACGAGGATGTTAGAGAGCTTGGATCCCCTATAGTTAACCTCACTCTGATAGCCACTAATTTCATAGTTTTCGTCGTTGGGTTGACTGCTCCCTGGATACTGGTATCGGGGGCAAGGAGCTACAACGACGTTATAGTAGCTCTAGGCGCTATACCAGCATATCTAGTTCTCGGGGATAGGCTCTATACTGTGATAACATCTATGTTCCTCCATGGAAGCTGGGCTCACATCATAGGTAACATGATATACCTATACATTTTCGGGGACAACGTAGAGGCCATACTGGGTAGGGCCCGATATCTAGCTCTCTATATGCTAAGCGGTATAGGTGCTGTAGTCTTCCACATAGCCAGCATAGCCTTGATGCCAGCATCAGCCTTGGCAAACGCAGCCCTCACAAGCGCAAACCCCTGGATGGTGCCCGCCGTCGGCGCCTCAGGTGCAATATCCGGCGTTTTGGGGGCATACGCCTTGCTTATACCCTTCAGCCGGGTGAGAATGCTTACGTTCTGGGGATGGTTCCCAATAGTCCTCAGCGTACCAGCCAGCATATTCATAGGCTTCTGGTTCGTCTACCAACTCTTTATGGGCCTCGCCACATCTATATCGGGAGTTTCTGCAGGGATAGCGTTCTGGGCTCACGTTGGCGGATTCTTAACGGGCATCGCCCTAGCCCCAATCCTGGTAGACAAGAGGAGGCTTGGCCTAGCATTGAGGATATTGCTTGTTAAGAGCGGCTATTACTAGGTAGTGGGAATGGGAGTCTCTAGATAGGCGAGAGACAGTCCCATGGCTGCTAAGGGCACGTACCGCCTCCAGTTAAAGCCTTCTCTCCTGAGCTTTGAATCCAGCTTCAAGAGCTCCTTCACACTCGGTTCTCCAGCGTCAACTCCCGCGTATTCCCTGAGGACGTGTAGGTACGCCAGCAGGCTGGCTGAAACTAGGTTTTTGGCCTTCGAGGCTTCCTTGGACACGTGTAGTATCCTTGTATAGCCCTTGATGTTTGCTGAGAAGCCTAGGTCGAGGTCCTGGAGGACCTCGAAAACCTCTCCTAGCGTGGTTCCGTAGGCTAGTATGGTGGTCCTCCTTATGTTTTCCCTTTCGAGCATCTCTACATAGATTCCCGAGCCCGTAGCCTCTAGAGCGTCGAGTAGCGCGGCCGCGTCGCTAGGGCTAGTGTGGTATAGTATCCTCCTGGCGAGTACACCCAGGCTGGATGAAGGCCTTCTAGACTCCTTCTCTGAAACTCCTGCTAGGAGTGCGAGGGTGAGCATCCCCGCGTGGAGGCCCGGTGTGGGCTGGTTCCCAGTGTAGTCGAATGCCTGCATTATCGAGGCTGAGATGAGCCTACCGAGGCCAATGCTCTTGGCATCCCTAGATCCCTGAGCAAGCTGTACACCCAGCTTGTAGGCCTCCCTCATGTTAACAGCTACCACATAAGCCTCTGTGAGTGCGGACTCGAAGTCTCGTGAGGCTAAGAGCCTGTGTGGGGCGCCGGGTTTGGCTGGGGATGAGATGAATGTTAGGAGTGCTAGACCTAGCTTTTCGCTAGGATTCAACCTGTCCACACCTCATGTCTGGAGGCCACGCGCTCTAGGGTCGCGTTTCTAAGAGGATGCTCCAGCATCCACCTAGTAGGGTGTAGCGACGTATATGTTATCTTTGTCTCTGGCTATTCTCGCGAGGACCTCTAGGCCAGGCTCTAATGGGCCTTTATAACCTAGTAGTGCAATGGTTCTAGACCACCCCCTGTCTACCGCTAGCGTTTCTCCCCTGTGCCAGCCCTCGCCGACTATGACTAGCTTAACTATGTCGCCTTTATGGAAAGGCTTGGAAAGGCTTGGCCTAGCCTGGAATCCCAGCTCAGAGGGGTCTACTATCAGCCTGTAGCCTGTCTCCCTTTCTAGATTCCTGAGCCAGGTGTAGAACCTTTTCCACCCCCAGACGCGTCTCAGCCCTTCTGGCCTCCTGCCGTACTTGTGTACTTCAAACTTCTGGATTAAGACCCCGGTAGGCCAGCCTGACTTATTTCCAGCGCCAACTCTTCTAGCCCAGCTTATCAGGGCTTTCATCTCGGCTTCATTGACCCCTGGGAGGACTACGGGAGTGAGCACTACGTCTATCGTTGTGTTCTCGATTATCCATTCTGCAGTCTTTAGAATCCTCTCGACGTCGTACCATCGAGCCCCTACTAGCTGCCTAGCTAGGCCGGGGTTGGCCGCATCTATGCTTAGGTTTATCCTGTCTAGCCCAGCATCCTGCAGGAGTAATGCCAGCCTTTTGGATAGGCTGCCGCCGTGGGTTTCTATAGCTATCCTCTCGACTTGATCTACCTCCCTAAGATCGCTTATAATGCGTGCTATCTCGGGGTGGGTTAGGGGTTCTCCCACTCCGTCCAGCAGGACCTCGAGACCTCTACCTTTAAGCCTGGCAAGGCTCTCGACCCACTTCCTTAAGAGCCTTCTGTCTACAATGAACTCGCCTCGCCTCCACCTGCTGGAGGGGCCTGCGTCGACGCTGCAGAATATGCAGTTGTGGAAGCATAGAGTGCTTGGCCTCACTTGGAGAATGTTCGTTCCTCGGTCTATCACTCCGAAGGCGATGTGACCTACAAGAGGGAGACTACGCACTATGTAGACTCGCCTAGACCAGTGCCAGCCTATATGTTCTACTGCTGACGCCGCTGATGGGGTTGCTCGTGGCGTTGCCACCCTCCACCTCCCTTCGACTAATGTCTGGTTATGCTTACAGCTATAGGCTTAACCATTATAAGCCCTAGAGGTCTCGGGGTTCTGTTGAGTGTTGACGTAGGTGTACTTGGATCATGGTGGAGGGCTCTATCCTGGGGAAGTTCCCCGATTCTAGGGCGGGGATCCATGGTTGGGGCGCCTACATACCTGTGTACAGGATTAAGACGAGCGAGATAGCTAGGGTGTGGGGATGGCCGGACCACCAGTGGAGGTCTTTAGACGTAGCTGAGAAGGCTGTGGCCGGGGTTGATGAGGACTCAACTACCATGGGAGTCGAGGCTGCTAGGAATGCAGTTAGGAGGGCTATGGTAGACCCCGCTAGAATTGGAGCTGTGTTCTTCGGCAGCGAGTCTAAGCCCTACGCTGTTAAACCCAGCGCGACAATAATTGCAGAGGCTTTAGGCATAACCCCGGCTACTATGGCAAGCGATATGGAGTTCGCGTGTAGGGCGGCTAGTGAGGGTCTAAGGGTATCCATAGGCCTGGTATCATCTGGGATGATGGAACACACTCTAGTTGTGGGGAGCGATACTGCCCAGGCTAGCCCGGGGGACGTGCTAGAGTTCAGCGCTGCAAGCGGCGCGGTGGCCTTCGTCGTAGGCCCCGCCAGAGATGCTGCAGCGGTGTTCGAGGCTAGCTACACGTATGTTACCGACACGCCTGATTTCTGGAGGAGGAGCCTCAAGCCCTACCCGAGTCATGGGGAGGGGTTCACAGGGGAGCCTGCCTACTTCCATCATATAGAGAGCGCTGTGAGGGGGCTAATGGAGTCCACTGGCTTAGGGCCCAAAGACTTCGACTACGCGGTGTTCCACCAGCCTAATGGTAAGTTCCCTGTGAAGGTTGCTAAGAAGCTTGGCTTTACCCTGGAGCAGGTTAAGCCGGGTCTCGTCACGCCAATGATAGGAAATACTTACAACGCGAGCGCTCTCCTAGGTCTGGCGAGGGTTCTCGACTCGGCTAGGCCGGGTGATAGGATACTGGTGGCGCCCTTCGGTAGCGGTGCTGGTAGCGATGCGTTTAGTCTAGTTGTCTCAGACGCGGTCGAGGAGAGGAGGGGTCTAGCCCCCACTGTCGACGAGTATATTAAGATGGGTAGGGAGGTAGATTATGGTCTCTATGTCAAGATGAGAGGCAAGCTTGTGGTGAGGAAGCTCTAGCTGTTCTATTGGGGTGTAGCAGGGGTTGTCTGTCAGCGTCAAGTCGGCTAGTATGGTTAGGGTGGGTAGGCACTATAAGGTTGGAGTTGATGATATGGTTGTCGAGGTCGCTGACGAGGCTTTGAGTGACGCGGGGTGGAGAAAGCCTGACGCTATTGTGGTTTCAAGCGTCGTCTACCCGCGGCTCTCAGGCCAGTCTGACCTGGCTTCTTACGTTGCCTCCTCCCTTGGCTTCCAGGGAGTCTCAGCTGTGGCTGTCGAGGCAGGCGAGGCGAGCGGGCTCGCAGCCGCTATGACCGCGGCTAGGCTTGCGGCTGAGGGCAGGAGGGTTCTTCTAGTCGGCGTTGACAAGCTTTCGGATGCCCCGAGCTCCGTGATATATAAGGTGCTTAAGGGCGTCTACCACATGGGGAGCGACGGCTGGTATATGATCTCCCACTCCGCAATACCAGGCCTGCTGGCAGACCTCTACATGTCGTCGTATGGGGTGGATAGGAATACCCTATCATACTGGCCTGCATTGATGCATAGCCACGCCAAGCTTAACCCATACGCTATGCTGAGGTTCGCTGTAAACCCTGAGGCAGTTGCCAGCGCGATGCCTGTTGCAAAGCCTCTAACAATGCTGGACTCGTTCCCTCTTGGCGACGGTGCAGCTGCTATCACCCTAGCCCCGGCGGGCGACGGCGGCGGTATTGCTACCCTAGCTGCAGTGGAGTCCGCCGTGGGGCCCATGACAGTCGCCCATGCTGACGACCCGCTCGACATGCCTGCTGTTAGGGCTGCGTGGGGCAAGGTTAAGAGTGCTACGGGAGTTAACAGCGTGGATGTTATGGAGATCCACGACTCCTACACTATTATGGCAATGCTAATACTAGAGGCTCTAGGGCTATCTGAAAGGGGAAAGGCGGCCGAGCAGGTGGCTCTCGGCAAGTTCTCTCAGGGAGGAGAGGGGCCCCTCGCGAATCCGAGCGGAGGGCTTAAGGCTAGGGGCCACCCAGTGGGGGCTACAGGGGTTTACATGCTTGCGGAGCTCGCTCTCCAGCTTGCAGGCAGCTTCCCAGGAGTTAGAGTTGATGGTGCTAGGAGCGGGCTGGCTGTAGGGATCAACGCCCACGGATCCACAGCCTACTCAGCCCTGCTAGTGTCATCGAACTAGACTTGGGGGGTGGTGTTGGGTGGTTAGGGATACAGTCATTCAGTGGAGGGCTAGGCTGAGCAGGTACCGCCTTGTGGGGGGTAAGTGTAGGGAGTGTCAGAAGGCATTCTACCCTAGGGTGAAGTCGTGCCCCTACTGTGGATCGCGCTCTGTTGACGACGTAGAGCTTCCCAGGGTTGGCAGGCTTGTCGCATATACTGCCGTCTACTCTGTTGAAAGTGAGGCTAGGAGTGGCAGCCCTGTGGTGGTCGGCCTTGTAGATCTGGGTGTTGCTAGGGTTGTCTCGGAGATTACTGATGTAGCTGATCCTGATAAGCTTGAGAGGGGGTCTCAGGTGGAGGCTGTATTCAGGAAGCTCTACGAGGATGGAGATGAGGGTGTTATAGTATATGGTGTCAAGTTCAGGCCGAGAAGGTAAGAGCGTGGAGGAGGCTCTTGAGCCCCTTCTGAGAGGCGAGATCAGCCATTCCCGGCTTGAAAAGCTACTTGGCAACGCCAACGAGGCAGCTATGGTGAGGAGGCTATACCTAGAGAGGGTTACTGGCGCCAGCCTCTCTGGGGTCGCGAGCACTATACTCGACTTCGAGGAGCTGTACGGCAGGAATATTGAGAACCCGATTGGAGCTGTCCAAATACCGGTGGGTGTGGCAGGTCCTCTAAAGGTTGTGGGAGACTACGCTAGGGGAGAGTACTATATACCGCTGGCGACTACCGAGGGTGCTCTTGTCGCCAGCGTTAACCGAGGCGCCAAGGCCATAACCCTCTCAGGCGGCGCTAGAGCCAGGGTTATAAAGGACGGGATGACTAGGGCTCCACTGCTGTGGACGCCGAGCGTCTCTGAGGCTAGCAGGCTTTCTGAGTGGGTTTTGAGCCGAATAGAGGACCTGAGGGGGGTTGTGTCCTCCGTTACCAGGCATGGGAGGCTAGTCGAGATTCAGCCTTACATTATAGGGAACCTAGTATGGCTCAGGCTCTCTTTCAAGACGGGCGACGCTATGGGGATGAACATGGTTACGATATCTAGTGATAGGATATGCAAGTTCATCGAGGAGAACTATGGCGGCGAGGCTAGGTGCGTGGCGCTCAGCGGTAACATGTGCTCCGACAAGAAGCCAGCAATAATCAACAGGATACTGGGGAGAGGCAAGTACGTCGTTGCCGAGGCACTAGTGAAGGCGGGCGTCGTGAGGGATGTGCTTAAGACTACGGCAGAGATGATACACTTCGTCAACACCGCCAAGAACCTACTGGGCAGCGCCGCAGCTGGAAGCAACTCCTACAACGCCCACTTCGCGAACATAATAGCAGCAGTATTCATAGCGACGGGCCAGGACGCCGCCCAAGTTGTCGAGAGTAGCATGGGTTTCACGTGGACGGAGGTTAGGGGCGAGGACCTCTACATCTCAGTAACCCTACCCAGCTTGGAGGTTGGGACTGTTGGAGGGGGGACTAGGCTGCCTACCCAAAGGGAGCTACTCTCGCTTCTAGGCGTAGCTGGCGGCGGAGACCCTCCGGGTGTCAACGCTTTGAAGCTGGCCGAGATAATAGCGTCTGCAGTCCTAGCCGGCGAGCTTAACCTGCTGGCCGCGATAGCCGCGGGCCACCTAGCAAGGGCGCACGAGATGCTAGGTAGGGGTGGGCTTAGGATTAAAGGTTAGAGGGCTTAAAGACCCCCTGCCTACCGTCTAGAGATATATTGGCAGCCCAGCTCCTCCTATTACCCCCTCATCCCATTCCTGTAGGCTAGGAGAGGTAGTGCTGGGATTGAAGTTCGGCTTCATCAGCGAGGGGGGAGAGGTCAAGGTCTCGGGGAGAATTTTGAGCCTCAGGTCCTCTAGCGAGGGTTTGTTGTATGAAAGGATGTCTGAGGGGGGAGAGGTCGAGTTTGCAGCTAGAGTCGGCGAGGGGGCTAGGGTCCTCGTCGCACCCTACCCTCCCTTCCTCCTCCCACTCCAGGGCAGGCTTAACTGCCTCTATGTCAGGCTGTCAAAACCTCTAGTTCTCCCTCCTGGCTCTAAGATGAGTGTACCCATAACCCTGCCCTACGACATCGCCATTATAGCTTCCAGCAGGGGCTCCTATATTCTAATAGATACCCTACCACCCGAGGGCATGACCCCGAAAATGGCAGTTTACGGTAGCAATGTCGAGGGTGTTCTTTGCAGGTTTTGGAGCACTTCATGGGGTGGAGAGAGTGCTAGGGGGGAGCTTGTTGTTGATAATCCCTTGGAGACCCAGGTTGTTGTCACTAGGGTGGTCATGCCTAGGAGGGGGTTCACAATATACTATAACCCGGTTTCGGAGGACGTTGTGGCCTCCACTGCAGTGATGAACATTAAGGATATCGACGCTGCGGAGGTCTCTCTAAGGCCTCCAGAGTGGGGGGAGGGCTACTCGGAGGTCCCGACTATCGAGCGCGACAAGAGGCTTTTCGAGACTCTTGGGGCTCTTCTGCCAGCTAGAATTGAGATGATGTGGGGTATCTGAGGGGGTGTGATGGGGTTGGCTGCGGACAGCTTGACGGTGGTTTCCACTCTATCGTCTATTGTTGAGAGGTTTACGGCGTGGCAGGTGTTAGGGGCTCTCCTGATTCTCGCTGCTAGTGTTATCATAGGTGTTGTGGCTAGGAGTAGGGTTTACATCTATCTATCTAAGAGGGCGTCGAGGGACATAGCTATAATCATATCTAGGATATCATTCTACACGATCATCCTGCTAGGTATACTTGGAGCTCTAGCGCAGCTCGGCGTCGATATATCCATATTCCTAGTTGCCGGCGGTATTGTAGGCATTGCTCTGGGCATAGCGAGCCAGACTGTGGCCTCCAACCTAATAGCAGGCGTCTTCCTCTACATGGAGAGGCCATTCAGGGTGGGGGACCCTGTGATTATTGGCGGCATTGGCGGGGTGGTCTATGACATCTCTATCCTGAGCTCAAAGATACTGAGGTGGGATGGGGTGATGGTTAGGATACCCAACGAGAGCCTATTCAAGAGTAATATAGAGGTCCTCAACAAGGGCCTGGCGAGGAGGGTTGAGTACAGGATACCCGTGAGGGAGTCAAGCGACTTCGAGAAGGCTGCCGATATAGCTATAAAGGCTATAGAGGAGGAGCCTCTAGCCCTCGTCGAGCCCGCTCCTCAAGTATTCGTCGACAATCTGGGGGAGAGAGGGGCGGAGCTTGTAGTGAGGTTTTGGGCACCCTCAGACCAGTGGTTTAACGCCAAGATCAAGATGCTTCGCATCATAACGGAGAGGCTGCTGGCCGCTGGTATTGAGGTGACGCCGCCGAAGAGGCTGGTGAGGCTGGAGTCTGGGAGCGGCGAGGAGTCACAGCCCTAGGCCGGGCTCCTGCACGGTGGCCGGGTCTTCATAGCTATTGCTCGGCGCCGGGCTTCCACCGCCCCTAATACATTTTTGGGTTCTGGCTGGGTATTTTGTTGTTATCGTTGGAGAGAGGCTCTGGGATATTACTTATTTATCGTTGCCAACAATAAGATATATCTATGAGGTGGACGGAGGCTTGCCCACCCTCAGGACTGGGCTGGTTGTGGCGGCCGGGTATGCAGACAAGGTAAGGAGAGTACTCTTCGCGCAGCTCCGCGACGCTGTTAAGTCGGGGCAGCTCACCAACCAGGACGTTGCTATGGCTGCGGGAAGCCTTAACAGGTTCCTCTTCGAGCTCTTAGTCAACGAGCTAAAGGTAGACAAGCTCGACGTTGTCAGGGTTCAGATAGACTACGAGGTGAAGGAGTCCAAGGTGGTCTTCGACTTCTCGAGCCTCAGGGTTGAGGTGTGGAGGAGGCTGCCTGACGAGGAGGTGGAGCGGGTTGTTAGGAGCTTCGCATCTAGGGCTGAGGAGGTGATAGAGGAGGCCCTCAGGCTCGACGTTGAGAAGCTGGGGGAGACTGACGTCGGGGATGTTGTCTATAGGGTTCTATACCGTGGAGCGGAGGTCGGGGCGATACTCGTTACACCCTTAAACGGTAAGGCTGTTGTTAGGGGTGCTGTTGTGGAGCCGACGCCATTGGTTGTGAGGAGGACAACTGTCGAGTTTGAGGGGAGTGTTGACGAGTATCTGAGGCGTAGCGTCTCGGACATATTCAGGGGGGCTCAGAACGTGGAGAGGAGGGAGGCGGTTAGGGTGGTTAATGAGGTGCTAGCTCTGGTTAGGGCGGCCGAGGTGGGTGAGGGTTTGGAGGGGGAGGCTGAGGAGGCCTAGCTAGGCTACATGCTATATGGCTGGGGTCGGGTAGTCAAAGCTCCTTGCCCTGTATTCTCCCTTGAAGTTCAGCCTGTAGCCGCAGCGTGGGCATCTGAACCCGCTTTCTAGCCTCCACTCGGCTATCGAGAAGCCCTCCCTATCCACTACTTTGTAGCCGCAGCGTGGGCAGTACGTGTCCTCCAGGGGGTGGCCCCATACGTTGCCTATGTAGACGTGCTTGAGCCCCTCCTCCACCGCTATGGAGGCCAGCTTTTCTAGCGTTTCTATGGGTGTGTGTGGTAGGTGCATTAGCTTGTAGTCCGGGTGGAATCTTAGTAGGTGGAATGGTGTTTCGGGGCCTAGGTTCTCTACTATCCATCTCGCCATCTTCCTCACGTACTCGGGCTTGTCGCCCACCTGGGGGACTACGAGGTTTGTGACCTCTATCCACCACCCTTTGTCCCTCATCGCCAGAGCCGTCTCGTATATCAGCTCTGGGTCAGGGACTAGCATTATCTTCCTGTAGAACTCGGGGTCTCCTCCCCCTTTGAAGTCCACCGTTGCAGCGTCCATGAGGCCTCCGAGCTCGTCAACAGCCTCTGGGGTCATGTAGCCGTTGGTGACCATTGTGTTGAAGAGCCCCCGCCTCCTAGCCTCCCTAGCCACGTCGTACATCAGCTCGAAGAATATGGTGGGCTCGTTGTAGGTGTAGGTCACACCATCCGCCCCGTAGGCTAGCGCCGTCTCAACAACCTCCTCGGGCGTCCTATACACGCCGTAGAGCCCCTTCTCGAGCCTGGACTGGCTTATCTCGAAGTTCTGGCAGAACTGGCAGTAGAAGTTGCAGCCCACAGTGCTTATGCTAAGCACCCTACTCCCGGGGTGGAAGTGCATCAACGGCTTCTTCTCAATAGGATCGATATTACTGGCGCTCAAGAGACCGTAGACCAGGGTATACAGGACCCCGTCGACATTCTTCCTCACACCGCAAGCCCCAAACTTCCCAGGAGCAATATAACACCTCCTATGGCACAAGTCACACCTAACCCAGCCAACACCACGATCCCCAGCCTCAACCCACAGCACAGCACGCCTCACATGAGGCCTATCAAGGAGCCTGAGCCCCGACAACACCCAACCCCCAATTAATAGTATATAACTCCAGGCAAGCAAAAAACAAGAACACCAAACCCTTTAAACCCCCCGGGCCCAAAGTAGTTCTCTACGGTGCGGGGGTGCCCGAGCCTGGCCAAAGGGGTCGGGCTCAGGACCCGATGGCGTAGGCCTGCGTGGGTTCAAATCCCACCCCCCGCACCACCCTTGATCCTCCTAACCCCCAGCTAGCCCAAGAAGCGGAACTCCCCCCAAACGCTTCAATCCCCCGATATCCAGAGGTATATATATTCTAACATTAGAGCAACAATTATTAGGGATAGACAGACCTCCACCCCTACCCTAATTATCCAAGGAGATATAACCAACAATCTGAAACTCCTAAGACTGGGAGTTGAGGCATATTTATGCTTCTTGGTTTGGTAAGGTTTATTAGGTTTGGTGGGACCCCCTATTTGATAGGTTTGGGTGGGGGGCTTTCAGGGAAGAATCTAATGTATAGAATTTGTATGGGCCCCCGGGGGTTTCCACGCGCACCAACAAAGCCATGTGCAGAATCTCCAGAATAGATTTGAAAGATAGTAAAATCATATTTTTTCTTCTGGGTTGGCAAGGCGTGGCTCGGAATCTCCAGAATAGATTTGAAAGCTCCAAGAACCTAATGTCGGCACCTATAAGAACCCTAGGCCTGGAATCTCCAGAATAGATTTGAAAGGAAAAGCCATTCAAGTATCCCAAGGGAAGCCTCAAGCTGGACCCCGAGAATCTCCAGAATAGATTTGAAAGCTTGAAGAAGCATTTCGGCCTAACCACCCACTCGAGTTTCCTAATGGAATCTCCAGAATAGATTTGAAAGACCTTGGACCGAGATCTTGAACCGCTATCAAATGACCTCAAGGTGTTCTTGTACATGAATCTCCAGAATAGATTTGAAAGTAGAAGCAAATCCTGTCGTGAACACGCCTGCCCCAACCGAACGCCTGAATCTCCAGAATAGATTTGAAAGTCTACATAGTGGACCTGGTGGCCCTATGCAACCCTAAGAAGTTCGCGAAGAATCTCCAGAATAGATTTGAAAGTCAACTATGAAAGTCTTGTACAGATACTCTCCAGGCTCCGAATCTCTAGAATAGATTTGAAAGGCGGAATTGTCATGAAGTACTACAGAGGAGACTTCGTTAGAATCTCTAGAATAGATTTGAAAGTCGTGAACTGTGCGGTGAGACGTGTTACCTCATCTCTACTTATGAATCTCTAGAATAGATTTGAAAGGCTTTTCTATTAATTCATAATAGATTACTTCATCTGGTGTTGTTGAATCTCTAGAATAGATTTGAAAGACCTGGTGAAGCTCGGCAAAAAGCCGAAGCTCGACAGGTACGAGGAATCTCTAGAATAGATTTGAAAGATAATAACTATAGATAAGATAACCGTCGAGGAGGCTCGGGGGGAGTTCGAAGAATCTCTAGAATAGATTTGAAAGTCTAAACCCACAGCTGTGGGTACTGGCTGGGTTGTCGCGAATCTCTAGAATAGATTTGAAAGATACAGGATGGTGCTGGGAACAAGGACAGGGATGAGGGTGGCGGGAATCTCTAGAATAGATTTGAAAGAGCCTCGAGGGACAGGACTACGTACTGCTTCACGTATCGAGGTCTGAGGGAATCTCTAGAATAGATTTGAAAGCCTCCACTCGACAAGCTTCTCAATGCTAGCAGTACTTGCGTGAATCTCTAGAATAGATTTGAAAGAGCATCACCTGTAGTCTCTCGTCCATTTTTCATTACCCTCCGGGAATCTCTAGAATAGATTTGAAAGGAACTGGAGCACCGTGGTGCCTGCGGGCAGGGTTATCTCGTAGCGAATCTCTAGAATAGATTTGAAAGGCGGCTCCTCGCCGAGCTTCCTCAGCCTCCCCTGGTCGGAATCTCTAGAATAGATTTGAAAGCTCGCTTCGAGGCTACTCCCAGCCCTCGGGGCGGGGTGAATCTCTAGAATAGATTTGAAAGCGAGCTGAGAGGCTGGAACTATCACGACATCACCACCGCCGAATCTCTAGAATAGATTTGAAAGGATATTTGGTGGGGGACGGGCTCCTCGAGCGCAGCGTCTACGTGGACAGAATCTCTAGAATAGATTTGAAAGAGCACGTAGTACACAGCGGCTATCACCTTGCCTACCACCAGCATGAATCTCTAGAATAGATTTGAAAGTTCGGCTTCGCCGAGTCCCTGATGAAGTCTATACTGCCTGCGGAATCTCTAGAATAGATTTGAAAGCATTATATTCAGGCTCACTACTCAAATAGAGATCCTCCTGAATCTCTAGAATAGATTTGAAAGCTTTGGCTTAGCCGTCTCCTCATAGACCCTCTCAAGTCCTGAATCTCTAGAATAGATTTGAAAGCATTTGACTAATATGTGTTTTTTGTAATTTGTAACTAGATTTTCGGATTAATCTGATTATGAGTGGATGTTTAACGTGATTAAAGCTTTAGTTTTGTTAGTATGGGTTATGTAGATGAGGAAAGCT
>WANT01000052.1 GCA_015521685.1 Aeropyrum sp. | reverse complement strand
TTAGGCCTCCTAAGGGTGTTTTGTTGTTTGGTCCTCCAGGCACCGGTAAGACGCTGCTGGCCAAGGCCGTCGCCACCGAGAGCGGAGCCAACTTCATAGCAGTACGAGGACCAGAAATACTAAGCAAATGGGTAGGCGAAAGCGAGAAGGCGATTCGAGAAATATTCTCGAAGGCTAGGCAACACGCGCCTGCCGTGGTCTTCTTCGACGAGATCGACGCTATCGCGCCAACAAGGGGCACCGACATCGGGACTAGGGTCACTGAGAGGATCGTTAGTCAGCTCCTGACGGAGCTGGACGGAGTTTCGGAGCTACACGATGTTGTCGTGATAGCCGCAACCAACAGGCCTGACATGGTCGATCCAGCCCTGCTCAGGCCTGGGAGGCTGGAGAAGATGATTTACGTTCCCCCGCCCGACATCGAGTCTAGGATAGAAATCCTTAAGATTCACACCAGAAAAGTGCCCCTAGCCGACGACGTAGACCTGCTGGAGATAGCTAGAAAGACTGAGGGCTATACTGGAGCTGATATCGAGGCCTTAGTAAGGGAGGCCAGCCTCGCGGCTCTCAGAGAAGACATAAACAACAAGCATGTATCCCTAAGACACTTCGAGATAGCGCTAAGGAAGGTGAAGCCCAGCATAACGCCGCAGATGATCGAATACTACAAGAGGTGGCTGGAGACGGTGAAGCAAAGGCAGGAAGAGGTGAAGAGGCAAGCTCCTACAATAACGTTCTAGAGGGGGGTAGCCTAGTTTGGTTAAGAGCGAAGTGTGGCTACCGCAAACCCTCAGAAACGAGATATATGAGATAATAAAAAGGAAGACAAAGGGAGGCCAAACTCCAATCACAGAAAGCGATTTACTCCTTTTCTTAGAGAATGAAGGGATCAGAGTTTCTAGAAGGGAAGTCGTGAATATTCTAGCCGAGCTCGAGACGTACGGATACGTTAGGGTTAAGAGTAGTGGTGAGAACGAGAGAATCATACTTTTCAAGCAAACATCCAAAACCGGGCTTTCGGAAGCCTAGGATCCTGATAGCTAGGGCTCGCATAAATTAGAGGGGATGAAGGGATATCTAACCCCTAGACTAAGGTGGGGTGGCGTCGCTGAGCCCTCCCAAGGGGAGGGCGCTGATGTGGGGCCAAAGCTCTGACCCTTAGGGTTTTGGTGGCTTGAATTTGAGATCCCAGGGTCTCCGATTAGCCTATCTGGCTGCTACGGGAGATGTGCACTCGCCTAAGTTCCTTTCCCTCCTATCAAAAGCTCTGAACGGCTGGACTGGTAGTGAGCCTTGTCTTGTGCTGTTAGCTGGCGACCTGGTGTATAAGGGGCAGCTACATGGTTTGCTACCCCTCGTTAGAATGATCAAGGAGAGGTTTCCGAGATCACGCATAGTGGCCGTCTTCGGCAACGAGGACTATGAGGATATTAGAGAGAGGATGAAAAGCGGGTTTCGAGAGATTCTATGGCTGGACGACGATTTTAGCGTCTTCGAATGCAAGCAAGGGGATAGGGAGATGCCTGTAGCTGTTGTAGGGACTCAGGGAGCCCTGGATAAGCTCACTCCATGGCAGAAGAAACACAAGCCCCAGCTGGAGAAGGTGTTCAGGGAGAGACCAGTACTAGTAGAAAGACTGATAATGGAGGCGAGGAAGCATTCCAGCAGGGTTGTATTGCTATCTCACTACGCTCTCTCCAAGGCCACGATCTTAGGAGAGGACCCTAGAATACACCCCTACCTCTACAGTAGGCTTATGGAGCGGGTCGTGGTTAAGAGTAGGCCTGACGCGGCTATACACGGGCACGCTCACAAGGGGAGGCCATATGCTGTTGTGGGAGGTGTGGCTGTCTATAACGTAGCCCTGCCGCTGAATAAGCGTATAGTCGAGGTGCCACTAAGGCCTGGTATTGAAGAGTTTTTCAAATAGCCGAGGCTTTTTGAATTTCCTAGATGGAGGCTTACGATCTACGGATATAGAGCTAGTCTAGACCCAGTTTCCTGCTGGCCTCGTACACGAGCTCCTCTAGCTCCTCAGCCAGGTCCTCGCCTCCAGTCTTCACCGGTATCTCGAACGCTTTTGTAGGTCTAGCTAGGGTAAGTATCTCTTGAGATTTAACACTCCAAGGTTTACCTCCTAGCATTTTCAGCTCAACGGCTTTTTTCCAAACATCACCCTCATACAGATATGCGTAGCCCCAGCCAGCAACAATAACTACAGAGGCATTCATCGACATCTTAGTGGGTGCAGCAACGTCGCTATTCGACTCAACCACCACAACGTCGCTTGTCGAGAGTAGTCTATTAAGGCAGGTATCAGCGGCTTCAGACGAGGGCTCACCCAGTATGTCTGCTACGAACGATGGCGTAGTTTTGAATGGGGTTGGTTTAACGCGTTCAGCAACCCTTGAGACTAGCTCTACTACTCCCTCCGGAGCCCCGTCAAGCGAGTCTGGTATTAAAAGGTGCAAAGTTGATATACTCCTGAGGCACTCGGTTATCCTTAGCAGGACTATCCTACCCCCAAGGATCGACTCAGCCCCGAAAGCCTTAGCACCCCCTGGATATGGTGGTAGGATAAAGCCGCCAACAGGGTTCACAATCCTCATATCAAACTCTCCACTGGCCTGAGCCAGCCTAAGCCCATCCCAGGTTACAAGGAATCCCTTGCTAGCGCTCAGATCGAGGACCTCAGGGTGGAGCCATATGTTTGTGGCTCCAGCAGGCTTGAAGCCTACAGCATTAAACCCTCTGGCTCTCAAATGAGATATTATACCTAGGGCCAGCGTAGTTTTCCCACTATCTTCGCCAAGACCCGCCACGAGGATCATTCTAGGCCTCAACAGAGGCCACCGAGGACTAAAATTTAACCTTCTATACGGAGGGGCCTGCCAGATGGGGGGCTTCCTCTAAGTGCAGCCAGCATTTTAGCCTTGATTCTAGTCGTAATCTATTTTATCCGCTTAGAGACCTGCCGGCGGGGATAGCGGTGCCTTTTTCTTGGGAATGTATAGTGGGGCTCTCCGGTTCTTGTTGAACAACACTATAACGCCCTCGTCCTCTAGCGTCTTCAACACCTTCTTAGCAATGCTAATCTTAATTCCATACTTTTGCGCAAACTTGTGGGGAGTAATCCACTTCTCCCTCTCCACATCCTTCCTTGCCTGGCTTACAAGCTGCTCAGTCACCTCAGCAACTATCTCCTTGAAGCCCTCACCCGCCTTCTCGCCTGCCTGTTGCTTTCCACCCTTCCTAGCCACTCCCTACACCCACCATGACCTCATAGAATCTGAGGTTAAATAAGCCTTGAACTAGTCTTGATGGACGGTGTAAGCGCCACACACTTATTTCTAATTCCTGAACTTTAATTACCCCCCACTCTCCTCATGCTGGTCTGGCGAGCATTGAGAGCGGTAGTAGCGATAGGAGTCTACAACGTATTCAGAGGCTTCGTAGTAGGAGGGTACATGACGCTGTTCTCGATGTACATGCGGAGCCTGGGATATAGCATGGAGAGTATAGGTGGGGTCATAGCAGTCTCAAGCATTATATCAGCCATCGTGCTGCCAGCTATCGGAGTCTATATAGACAGGATGGGCCCCAGGATATGGGTTATCATAACTGGTTTCATGCAGTTCGCTGGAATAGCTCTACTTGTCTTCACGGACTCATTGGAGGGATTAGCTGCAAGCTACTTCCTATTCCTACTCTCATTCATGGCTGGCCAGCCCTCTAGAATGAGCTATCTGGCCCGCAGCGTTGAGCTAGCCAGCCTAGGCACTCTAGTCGGCTTGACCAGCAGCATCTTCAGCGCCTCAAGGCTTGTCGGGCCCGCCGCTGGCGGCTTCATAGCTGGAGAGCTCGGGTTCAAGTTTTCCTTCGAGATCCTCGCCATTGCCAGCCTGGTGGGCCTCGCATTCTTCACAGTATTATCAACCAACACAAGGCTGAAAGACGTGAGTGCTCCGAACAGCGTTAAAGAAGCATATAGAAGCGTTATACGCCCTCCAAAAAATATGTCCTCACTCTTACTTTTCATAGGGGCAGATAGGTTCTCCTGGGGACTATGGTTCCAGCTACTATCAGCCCACCTATATGGATACGGATACACAGAGTTCGAGGTGGGTACACTAATAACCCTCAGTGGTGTAGTTCAAACGGCGTTCCTGCCAATCGCTGGAAAACTTGTCGACAAGCTAGGCGCTACAACAGCACTGGCTCTCAGCGAGCTAGTAGGAGCCGCGTCAGCCTTAATATTGGCGCAGCCCCAGGGCTTAAACGCTTATCTAGCTATGGCCCTCCTGGGGCTAAGCATTGCTTCATGGGTCCCATCATATAACACTTTGATAGCAAAAGTCGCTGGCGAGGGTGGCAGCGGCTACACAGCCGCAAACACCTCGAGGAGCATAGCTGGGGCCCCCGCCCCATACTTAGGTGGATTCCTATACGATTACCTAACTCCCGCCGCCCCCTTCGGTCTCTCTGCATTAAGCCTCGCCATCCTAGGCATTATAGCAAAGCTCTATCTGAGGAAGATAGAAGACTCCGCAAGCGTGTCCAAAGAAAGACAGGCTAGAAGCGAGACAGCAGCCATCCCACTGCCTCCAGCCAAGAGGTGAAGGAATGGGGTGTAGGAGGAGGATTAAGGTCCTAATAGAAGTTATAATATCAAGCAGTAAGGAGAAGTTCGAGACCCTCGCATACATTCATCGCCCCGGGTGCGGCGGAGCTAAGATCTGCCATCTCGATATAGTGTCGCAGGACCTCGCAAGGCTTTTTAGAGAAATCTTAGGACCTAGGCGCGCCGCGTTCAGATGCACGGTTGGAAGGCGTTCCATAGAAGTGGATCTAGACTCTATGATCAGCGATTCACTCATGACTGTACAACTAGTTAGCGGAGTAAAGACATCTCCAAGACGAGGGCTGTGCATCCTGGCTGTTAAAAAGAGGCTCCATGGCCTATACCTTGCGCCTCCAGAGGGCTGGATTAAGAACTGTTAATCCTGGCATTTAAACCATGCTTCCAGCACCCCTAGAGTCGAGAGGATAGGGAATCCTACCCCACCGATTTAACCTATAGCTTCGAACCCGATTGTGTGGGAGATATCGTTTGGAGGAAGCCCTGTATCTTGGTTTAGGCAAGACAGTCCTAGCTGAGGAGGCCCTATCCCAGGTCAGAGACAACTCAGTAGTGGCCATAAGCGGGTTTAACATGGCTATGGCTCCCGAGCTACTGATCGAGGAGTTGTACAGGCTCTACCTGAAGACAGGCCACCCTAGAAATCTCTTCATCATAAGCGATACCTTCCCAGGCGTGCCTGGCCGAGGGCTGGATAAGATAGCTCAGGACATGTATAAGAAGGGAGAGGAGGATTTTATCGAGGGGATGCTCCTACCCTTCTACGGATGGAGCCCCACGCTACAGAGGATGGTTATTGAGGAGTGGTTCGAAGCTTATACCCTAACGATAGGTATAATGGCTTACTGGTTTAGGGAGGTCGGTAGCGGAAGGCCCGGCGTACTCACTAGAGTCGGCATCAATACCTTCCTAGACCCCAGACAGGATGGATGTGCTCTTAACGAGAAGGCAAGAAAGTCGAGGAGGGTTACAGGGAGGATTCTTGAGATTGACGGGAAGGAGTATATTCTCTATATGGCTCCCAAGCCCGAGGTAGGACTTCTGAGGGGGTCTACTGCTGACGAGAAAGGGAATGTCAGCATAGAGGACGAGGGGATTCAGGGGACTATCCTCAATATAGCTCAAGCCGTCAAGGCTAGGCCTAAGAGGGGTCTCAACATAGTTCAAGTGATGAGAGTAGCGCGCTTCGGGAATCTTAGAGCGAAGAATGTTGCCGTGCCGGGACCTCTAGTTGACTATGTTGTGGTTGCGCCGAGAGAGAAGCACTGGCAGGGCGCTACCATGGATATAGATAGGAGGGTAAGCGGGGAGATTATTGTACCACTGTCTCAGAGCCTTGCCGAGCCTCTCCCCCTAGATCATCGAAAGATTATAGCGAGAAGGGTCATACTTGAGATGGCTGACCTTATAATCAGAGAGGGCAGGCCAATAGTTGTCAATCTGGGGGTTGGTATACCGAGCCTAGTTGCACACGTCGCTGTTGAAGAGGACGTTGGGGAATTCCTCGAAATCACGATAGAATCAGGGCCTTGGGGTGGGGTGCCGTTGGTAGGACCAGATTTCGGCCTAGCCATCAGCCCCTACGCCATGCTCAGCATACCGGACCAGTTTACGATCTATGAGGGAGGTATACTGGACGCCGCCAGCCTGGGATTCCTCCAGGTAGATCGACATGGCAATGTGAACTCGAGTATTCTACCCGATAGGCTTCCAGGGCCAGGAGGATTCTCCGTAATAGCGGCAGGGAGTCCACACTTATATTTTGCAGGTGGCTTTACGGCGGGGAAGAGGTCTGTCTATGGGGAGGATGGCAAGCTTGTAATACGAAGGGATGGAAGCATAAAGAAGTTCGTTTCAAGAGTGTACAAAATCGTGTATAATCCAGCCGCGGCCAGCGAGTATCAACGACAGGAGGTCGTGTACATTACTGAGAGAGCCGTGTTCAGGCTAGACCATGGCGGCCTCTCACTAACGGAGGTTGCCCCCGATATCGACATCGAAAAGGATATTATTGCTAAAATGGAGTTCGAGCCCAGGATCTCTCCCAGGCTGGGGGAGATGGACCCCAGAATCTTTAGAGAGAAGAGGATGAACATAAAAGTCGATATAGTGAAGGCTCTGAGGTCCTAGCGGGATTCGGACCACACCCTACCTTCGCCCACGCCTCCCTCGACGCTGCTCTACCTCCTCAACCAAGACTCCAACTCCAAGCATGCTCCTCAGGACCTCATCGAGGAACCTGACGTGCGAGCCTCTCTGCCCTAGCATAGGGCCTAAATATCCCTTCGCCACCCTCACCCTTAGCTGAGGGCCAGCGAAGTCGAAGTCCAGCACGTGTTTGTGCATCCAGCTCACCGGATGTATCGCCCTCACAATCTCCTTCAAATCCAGCGTCAGCTCTATAGCCCTCAGCCTCAAGCTTGTATCCTCTTCGATGCTGGATATCCTCTCACCACCCTTGCCAATAAAGCGGCCAAGATGGCCCTCCTTTACTACAACTAGTACGTCTGGGACGTGCTCACTGGTAACATCCCACCTCTTCTTGGCGTCCTGAAGGTCTACAGCGGTTATCACGTCGGCGTCTGGCGCATATACTCTAGCTGCTTCAACAACTTTTCCTTCGACAGGATTAAGCTCTCTCTTCCTCAGCTGCAGCTCAATCAACATTTTCACACCCCTCCTGGCCCCGGGCCGCACTATGTCCTTCAAGCCCAAGTCTACAACAACAGCAGTCGGCTCGTTACTCAATATCTCCCTCGCCATGCTAGCCCCATCCATGCCCACGCCCATAGTACGCTGGAAGACAGGATCTCCTATGATCACAAGCCTGCTATTGTTCCCAAGGCGCGTTATTATCTCCACTAGTGCTTCTGGGGGGACGCTCTGGGCGTCATCAACTATGATAATACTGTCGTCAAAGGTCCTGCCCCGGAGGAAGTGGGGGTCGACGAGGTAAACCGCCTCGCTCTCAAGGATCTTGCTAGCCTTTTCTACTCCAAGAAATCCGCCTAGTATATCGTCTAGATACTCTGCCGCGAGCCTCCTGTACGTGTCAGGATCGGAGGATACAGTAATCTCACCGCCCGTAACAACATCTATCACGGGCCTCGCCAGAACGAGCTTCTTATACTCGCCTCGAGCTATAGACTGGACGCCGTACAGTAGGGAGAAGAGGCTCTTACCCGTACCGCTAGGCCCGAAAACACCAACAAGATCTAAGCTAGAATTCAAAGCGTCCTTCAGATCCGCTTGGCCGCTGCTCTTAGGCTCCAGCTTGTCAAAGACCTCCTCAAATCCCTTCAGAATACTCATAACTCCATCCACCCATTTAATAGACACTTTCATGAGCCATCCAGCCCAATAAATAGTTAGATCGAATGCACCCTAGGGTTCAGGGTGACTCCAGATATCAAATCGCGGTGTGAGGACCTATGCGAGATCCCCAAACGTGATCCTATCTAGCTAGAGTAGTGAACTCATAGGGCAGTTTTGACTACTCTTCGTAAAGCTCGACACGTATCCTAGCCTTGACTCTATCCTTAGAAAATGGAGGGGTCTCAGGACCCAGGTCTACAGCTAGGACTACTGGATTACCCATGTCATCTGTAAACCTAATCTCCGCAACATAAGTGGGCTTAGGTCCTCCCTGCTCCATCATTCTCATCATACCTTCGTAGAGCCTTGAGATCGCCATCTGAAGCGAGACGGGGCTAGAAAAGTCCTCTGGCTTCAAACTCAATCTGAGGAAATCCTTCATAACTTTCCCTATCTTAGCGTCGCCCTCGAAGTCCTTTCCCACAGTCTGCTCCAATCCCCGCACCACAAATCAATAATGTGGAGCCGGGATCCTTAATTAATACCCTCAAGTATAATCCTATCGACCACGTTTCACCCTAAATACGAGCATCAACCAGAGGACAGCGATGGAAATTATTGCGAGGTGCATTACAGTACACCAGAGGCATATTGCCCTTGCGACGAATAGCTCTAGATAGACTAGATATGGAATCGAGAGCACACCGATGGCCAACAGCAAGCCCAGCGCGTAGAGGCTGATCCTATCAAGCCTTACCCATAGGGCAACAGCCGATAGCCCCACAAGGGTGAAATATATGGGTGCGATCTCGCTCAAGTGAAACCTGCCTAACAGCATGGCCTGAGGGATTTCATAAACGCTCGCACAATCTACGGCAACACTCCCTATCCCATCCAGCTCGCAAACACCAGTAGTCGACCTATACTCGATAAACCCGGCGATACTAGCTCCATAACCAATAATAGACAGCACCACTAAGAGAACTCTAAGCCAATACACCCCATTCTCCATAAAGCCCACCAGCACTAGAAACCCGCAACAACAATAATGGCCCAAACCGCTGAAAACCTATAAAAACCTTTCCCACATAAGAGAAAAGCTTACCACCCTATAAATACCAAACCCCACATAGAGGCCAGTGGAGGCCCGGACGCCGCATCCCCCACAACTGCGGCGGCAACTGGGGCCTGCAGATACAGCGAACCCAAGCAAACGAGGGACCCGCAACCCCGGGGTCCCCGTATGGAGGCTAGGAGCGGCCCCCCACCGTTCCTAGCCTCCTGGGGGCGGGGTGCCGGCCGGCAGGGTCCCTCACGCTTGGGTTCCATACTATCTGCGGGCCCCTAACGCCGCCGCTAACGTGGGGCAGGTGGCGTCCGGGCCTCCGCCCTCTCTTCATGCTTATTAAGGTTCGATCCTAAGGTCCTCAACCATTCCTAATACTAGCAGGAATTCTTGCTAGTAGCCCCTGACGATTATTAAGATGAGAATAGTTTGTTGGAGGAAGTTGATAGCCTAGTCTATAATGTCTTCTTTGATATATTGAAGGTTTTTTGGCGTGGTGGGTCGGAGTTGGTGATTGGTGAGGTGGTTAGCGTTTGTGGAGGGAGCTGAGAGGCTAGATCCATGGGGGGCTGTCGAGATCAAGGATTACGACAGGCTTTTGAAGGTATTTGGTATTAGACCTTTCAAGGAGTTAATTCCGCTTCTCTCAAAAGCTGGTATGGAGCCTAGCCATCTAATGATGAGGGGGATCATTTTCGGGCACAGAGATTTCGACAAGATAATAGAGGCCAAAATCAGGGGTGAGAGAGTAGCGGTTCTAACCGGATTCATGCCTAGCGGGAAGTTCCATTTCGGCCACAAGCTTACCGTTGACCAGCTTATATACCTGCAGCGTAATGGTTTCAAGGTTTTTGTTGCTATTGCCGACGCTGAGGCGTCCATCGTTAGGAAGATTCGTAGGGAGGATGCAATCAGGATTGGCGTGGAGGAGTACATAGCCAATATGATCGCCCTAGGTCTGGACCCCAAGGAGACGGAGTTCTATTTCCAGACTAATAGAGGGACGCCTTATTATAGGCTAATCCAGCTATTCTCGGGGAGGGTTACTGCGGCTGAAATGGAGGCTATCTACGGTGATCTAACTCCGAGCAAGATCATGGCAGCGCTAACTCAAGCCGCGGACATACTGCACGTACAGCTCGAGGAGTACGGTGGCTACAAGCATGTGGTCGTCCCCGTAGGCGCAGACCAAGACCCACACCTGAGGCTAACGAGAGATATAGCTGACAGGATGGAAGGGCTCCTAGCTCTCGAGAGGCCCGCCAGCACCTACCACAAGCTCCAGCCAGGCCTTGACGGTAAGAAGATGAGCAGCAGTAGGCCTGACTCTACTATATTCCTTACGGACACTCTAGAGGAGGCTAGGAGAAAGCTGATGAGAGCACTCACTGGGGGGAGAGCTACGGCAGAGGAGCAGAGGAGGCTCGGAGGGATCCCCGAGGTATGCTCTGTATACCATATGGACCTATATCATCTAATGCCAGAAGACAGTGAGGTTAGGAGTATATATGACTCTTGCAGGTCGGGTAGAATATTATGTGGAGAGTGCAAGCTAGTAGCATGGAGGAAGCTTGAGAAACTTGTAGAGGAGCATCAACGGAAGCTTGAGAAAGCTAAGGATATAGCGTGGAGTGTAGTCGAAGTTCCACGATTCTAAGCCTATCATCGCTAATGGAAGTTTTGGTACGCCGCGTTTAAGTCCCCCAATAACTATGAGCGGGAATACGGGGATGAGGAGACGCTTTAGGGCTGAAGCGTTAAGGTGGTGACGAGAGTACCCTCGCCCGACTCAAAAACGCTCCTTGCAAAGTCTAACTTGAATGCCTAAGTTCTCCACACCAGTGTAGAGCATGTTCTATCCAAACTCAGCTTAGTTATTGAAAGTTGTGGATGCTAAGTAAACCTGTATTGTATCCCTCTACCGCTTCTCGGATAGGTCCATTTAATTTTGTCCTTAGGTGTGATTACCCTACACAGACCGCATTCTACACACCCCTCGTAGCTGAAGAGAAGTTCCTCCCCTACCATAGTGTAGCAGGCTGCAGGGCATAGTAACGCTAGTGCTTTTTTAGGGATGCCCCGCTGATTCTCCTTACCTTTAGGTATTTCTATATGAGGGTCTTCTGCAACGTCCCAAACGTTTCTTTGCAATATGTCTTCGATGGATAACATTTTGCTTTGGGCCACTAATGGTGCACCTGAATCCTTTATTATTGGTTAAGGTTTAATAGAGATTAGCTAGTATTTACACCCAGCAACTCTTACCCGGAGTTTAATTCTCCCGAGGTGAGGCTGGCGCTCCGCCATTTTATATATTCTCAGCATCCGAGTTGAGGCTGGCTACCTCTAGATTCAACATCTATAACCACTACGCCCCTAGTGGAGGCTAGTTCCTTAAGGCGGTCTGCTATCGATGAGACCGTGATAACAACAATCCTTCCCTCAGTTTTCACATTTTCTAGAATCTCTTTAGCCTCTTCACCCGATTTTACCTCGTAGGCCTCGCTTGGCTTCAGCATTTTTGTTGATATCCAGGAGTTAACCTTCGCCTCTGCATCCTTGTCGCCCTCCGGGATAAGGACTATTACTGTAGACCTGGATCCTTGTAGCCCTAACATTTTCTTTATTTTTGAGAGCAATCCACTCAACCCTAAATGATTATATGCGGGGCGTCTTTTACAAAGATTTTAGTAAATATTTTAGCCGTCTGCCAGAGTATCTTGCATTAATTCCCAACCCTTCCTCTATCTCTAGCAGTCTATTGTACTTTGAGGTCCTCTCGCTCCTAGCAGGAGCCCCGGCTTTTATCATGACTGAGTTAGTTGCTACAGAGAGGTCTGCTATGAAGGGGTCTTCACTATCACCACTCCTATGGCTCACAACATAAGCCATACCTAGATCTCTGGCCGTGGATATTGCGTTGAGGGTCTCTGTCAACGTGCCGACCTGGTTTATTTTAATTAGTACGGCGTTCCCAGCGCCTTTTGAGCCTCTTGTAACGATAGTTTTAGGGTTAGTAGTGAAGAAGTCGTCACCAACTATCAACATCTTGCTGCCTAGACGGGAAGTTGCCACCCTGAACATCTCTACGTCGTCCTCGTGGAAGGGGTCTTCCAGGTACACGATAGGATACCTAGAAGCGAGGTCCTCATAGAAATCCATGAGTTCCTGGGGCTCGAGGCTCTTGCCCTCCACAGTATAGATTCCATCCCTATAGAATTGGCTGGAAGCCGCGTCGAGGCCGAATGATACCTGCGAGTCTATGGAGTATCCGCTCTCCATGACCGCCCTCTCTATTAAATCAAACGCCTGAAAAGCACTCTTGAGAGGCGGCGCAAAACCTCCCTCATCACCAACATTCAGCGCGTTAGGTCCAAACTCCCTCTTCAAAACCTCCTTGAGGTAGTGGTATATCTCCACCCCTGCGCGCAGCGCCTCTACAAAGCTGTCGAAACCATGAGGAACTATTATGAACTCTTGGAAGTCAAGCTCGTTCCCTGCGTGAACACCACCGTTTATAATGTTCATTATTGGTATTGGCAACCCTACTGCGTCAGGTCCTCCAAGATATTTGAACAGCTCCAACCCAGACTGGCTGGCCGCTGCCCTAGCAACTGCTATGCTGACTGATGTGGTCGCGTTTCCGCCTAGCCTAGATTTGTTGGGTGTGCCGTCAAGCTCTATCAATAGACGATCTATCAGCTCCTGTCTCCTCGCATCTAAACCCTCAATCCTAGGTGCTATCACCTTGTTAACGTTATGAACCGCAATACCCACACCATAGCCCTTCCAACGCTTGCCACCATCCCTTACCTCTACAGCTTCCCTCTCCCCCCTGCTAGCCCCGCTAGGCGAAATTCCCCATCCTAATGCTCCGCCTTTAAGCCTAACGTAGGATTTGACCGTCGGCCTGCCTCTACTGTCTAGGACCTGGACTGCCCTCACACCTTCAACCACGAACTCTTCTAGAATAGTCATGCCCTGACACCCTCTACTAATTCGTGAAGACTGACAGGTTAAAACGGGGGGTCGAGATCGTAGAATAGGATAGAGAGGTGTAGGTAGTGCGGGTCCTGGTTGTAGGCGCTGGTAGAGTGGGCAGAGAGCTTTCGAAGAGACTAAGCCAGGCTGGTCATTCCGTAACTATAGTAGATAAGGATGGCCAGAAGATCGAGATTGTCCAGGCCGAGGCTGATGTTGAGGGGCTAGAGATAGATGTAACGGATCCGCGCTTCTACGACGAGGTAGATATTCTCGCATACGACGCACTAGTTGCTGCGACCGATAGAGACGAGGTTAATCTCTTTTTGGCTGCGATGGCTAGGGCTTACGGCGTTGAAAGAATCTATGTTAGGGTTAGGCTTAAAGAGACTACTAGGATTTTGAAAACTCTAGGAATTTACGATATGATTGTCGAGCCAGACATCATAGCGGGGCTTCTATACTCTATAATAACAGGTAGGGGCAGGCTCGTGCTACTATCTGATGTTTTCATCGGGAATTACGTGGTTGCGGCGTCAACTGTAACAAAGCAAAGCCCTGTTAGGGGGGAGAGGCTCAGCGAGTTCCTGAGATCTCACGATCTCGAAGGAAAGGTTAAGGTACTCGCCATCTATGACGGTGATTCTCTCAAGGAGCCTGATGAGGTGGGGACCGTTGAAGAGGGATACACAATAATAGCCCTGGTAGACCGCGATCATTTAGAAGAGTACTCGAAGCTCTACTAGCGTCACTAATGCTGTCCAGCCCGCTGGAATTGGAGGTGCTGAGCCAGATTGGAGGATGCTGGTTTACTGCCTTCAATAACCGAAGCTGGAATCGAGAGCGACATTATTATAGGAGTTGCCATGAAAGTTCTTGAGAGCGCCCTCATTATAATCGGTGCCCTGCTAGCAATCCTATTCATAAGGGGGCTCAGCAGGAGGCTACTGGCGGCACGTATACTAGACGAGGCTAACGTCTCATCGTTCTACCGGCTGGCGAGGGATGTTATACTCATTTCCTCAACCCTTGTTATACTCTACATACTCACTGGCAGCAGGTTCGTTATACTAGTTATTGCGATACTTCTGGCAGCCCTCCTCTTGGCCACTTGGGATCTACTTATGAACATCGCCTCTTACTACGCCATCATAATAACCCGGATAGTTAGCAGGGGAGAGTACATAGTGCTGCCTAACGGGGTTAGGGGGATAGTGAGGGACGTTAAGCCCCTCTTCACAACAGTTGAGACTAAGTATGGCGTCTACAGTGTGCCTAACACGGTTTTCGTCAGGTTCGGGGTTATGAGCAAGAGAGAGACATCCTACTATAGGCTCACTTTGAGAGTTTGGGGCTTGCCTAGCACCCAGCTAATCGAGAATGTGAGGAACGCCGTAGACTCGGTAATAGAGTCCTTCGTGCCCAGGGAGGATAAGGCGGTGGCGATGCACAGGCTAGTTATAGACGAGGTTTCGGAGGACAGTGTAACTGTGAGGCTTATAGTCAGCATGCCCCATACAGAGCCTAAACCAGAAAAGCTGGCTCCGCTAATCGAGTCGCTCTCAAGAAGGCTACAGGAGCACGGTATTAACCACTCTATAACCGTTGAGGAACCAGAAGGATATGAACAGAGGTGGGGTGCTACGCTTGGCTAGGAGGGGCGGTAGGAGAAAGCAAAAAGATCCCTACGTATGTCCTTCGTGCGGTGCTAGAGCAGGGGTTGTAGAGAAGACCTGGAGCCTAGTATCTCCACTGCCAGACAAATACGGGAGGATAACCGTAACAATAATGGCTGTCCTAAACTGCAGCGAGTGCGGTTACTCGTGGAAAGCACCAATACAGAAGATGAAGACTGGTGGAGAGGAGCCCAGCAAGAGCGAGGAGCCCGCCAAGAGACAGGGCCAAGTTATCGAGCTTGACTTGGACGATATACTTAGTGAGGATTAATAAACTCATAGCTAGTTCTAGTTTGTAGCCCAGCCCCGCTTTTTGGATAGGTCAAGGACCTCAGCCTTCACTCCCATTCGATAGTGGCTGGAGGCTTGCTCGTCACATCGTAAACAACCCTAACAACCTCCGGCACCTCACCTGTTACCCTTGATGCTATATACTCTAACAGATCCCATGGCAGCCTCGCTGGCCTAGCCGTCATTGCATCTGAGCTCTCCACAGCCCTGATAGCCACAACGTAGCCATAACTCCTACTGTCTCCTCTAACGCCCGTTGCCCTAGACCTAGTGAGGACCGCAAAGTACTGCCAAAGCTTTTCAGATAGGCCCCAGGCCTCCACCTCATCCCTAACAATCTCGTCGACTCTCCTCAATATCCGGAGTTTCTCTCTGGTTACTTCTCCCTCTACACGCACTGCAAGGCCTGGTCCAGGTACGGGTTGCTTGACCACGAGCTCCCTCGGTATGCCCAGGACTCTAGCGAGCTCTCTCACCTCATCTTTGTAGAAGTATCTTAGTGGCTCCACGAGCTCTAGCCCAAGGTCCTCAGGCAAACCTCCCACGTTGTGATGAGTTTTAATTGTATCTGCCCCAGGCCTTGCACCGCTCTCGATAACATCAGGGTATATTGTACCCTGCACTAGGAATTCTGCCCCCACCCTCTCTGCAAACTCCTTGAGGACCTCACCATAAACCCTCCCAATCACGCTCCTCTTCTCCTCTGGGTCCTCAACACTCCTTAACTCGTCCAGGAACCTCTCCTCCTCGTTCAAGACTACAACATTTAGTCCTAGCCCTGATAGGAGCTTTATAACACGCTCAACCTCTCCCGAGGGGTGGAGGCCGTGATCTATAAGGACGGGCTTCAGCCTTCCGCCCAGAGCCCTAGAGGCTATGACAGTAGCAACTGTACTATCTATACCTCCGCTTACAGCCGCTATAGCTGTGCCATCACCTACCTTCTCCCTCACATACGATACAAGGTCTTCTATTAGATTTCCAGGCTTCCAATCCCTAGCGAGCCCTGTAAACTCTATAAAATTGCTTAGAAGCTCTAAGCCTAACTCGGAATGCTCCACCTCTGGGTGCCATTGCACGCCGAAAATAGTGCCTCCAACATCGAAGGCCGCCACTGGACTGCCACCACTCCTCGCCAGCGTCTTAGCACCAGGTGGAGGCTCTAGAACAGCGTCATAGTGGCTCATCCATACTTTAATCCTCTTGGGGAAGCCCCTCAAAATTGAAGAGCTGCTAAGGACCTCAACCATGGTCGGGCCGAACTCGGGTCTAGGGCTTCTCCCCACCTGACCGCCCAACACCTTCCCTAGAAGCTGGTGGCCATAGCAAATGCCCAACACAGGGACACCTGATTCGATGGCGAGCTTTGCTATCGCATCGTGATCAGCCTCCCAGACGCTTTTGGGCCCTCCACTCAGTATGATCCCCTTAATTCTATCCCTATCAGGCAGGCCCGAGGTAGCTATCGAAGAGGCAGCTAATAGCTCGCTGTAAACCCCAAGCTCTCTAATCCTTCTCGTAATTAGGTGGGCATATTGACCTCCAAAATCTATGACCAAAATATACTGGCTCGGCCTCAAATATAGTTGCCCCACTTAGAGATACCCGTGGATCGAGGGCCTTAAACCGAGTCTCTAACCAATTTCTGGTTTATCAATACACCATCAATACACGCCAGATACCCCCTAGCTGCGAATCGCTGTTCTGAGTAAACCGCGTGGTCTCACAAGCTCTCCGAATCTTTTATCGGATTGATTATGGAAGGATCCGGCCGCAAGGCACCCGCCTTCATAGTTGCCGCGTGACTTCGCGGATCTTGGGCGGGCACGGGTCCACATAATTGTTTATGTATTCCTGGAGTTTTAAGCTGATCTCATCCGTGCGTGGAGCCCGATACTTCTACAGGATTAATCTACCGACACTACGTATATCTTTGAATGGAGGCCTAGTGAATTGGACGGCTATATCATTAGTGCAACGCCTGGTAGGGAGGGCTCTTTGGGAGTTATTCGTGGCGATTGCCTGTTCCATTTCGATAAAGACGTATCCAGCATCCTCGGAGGCATGCAAGGCTTCCTCTCGTCCCTACCATACTCCCTTAGATTAGTCGAATCACTATTAGACACAACTACTGGACCGTGCATCAAGCTCGAGCAACAGATGCTCTCACCAGTAGCCAGTAGAGATAGAAGGGCTTTCGGTGTCGGCAAAAGCTTCGCAGCCCATGCTAGAGAGATGGGAGGGGGAGGCGTCTCTTTTTTCGTTAAAGGAGGTTCCAGTCTGGTCGGGCATAACCACCCTATAGTAGTCCCTACTGCTCTGAAGAAAGTGGACTATGAAGGGGAGATAGTCGTTGTAATATCTAGGAAACTTAGGCACCCCTCTTCGCTGCGAGAGGTGAGAGCAGCCTTGGCAGGATATACTGCGGGAAACGATGTGACTGACAGAGGCCTGCAAGAGGAGATGACGTGGAGCATAGCTAAGAGCATAGATACCTTCGGACCAGTAGGACCTGGTCTATATGTCCCTAGCGATGACCGGTTTTTGGAGGACCTCTGTCTCGAGACTAGGCTCAACGCTGAAGTCGTTCAGAAAGCCTGCACTTCGGACATGGTAGCTAGCCCTGAGAGCATTATCATGCGGCTAGCCAGCCTAGTGACTCTGACGCCTGGAACAATAGTTTTCCTGGGTACCCCTAGTGGGGTGGGGCACGCGAGGGACCCGCCTAGATACCTTAGGAAGGGAGATGTAGTAGAGGTTAAAGTCGGGTATCTCCCCGCACTCGTAAATAGAGTTGAAACTTCAGGCTGAGATGCCAACAGGCTTAAAGCGAGGAAAACATAAGTATTTGCAATCTACATAAATCCCAGGTGGCTGAGATGGTCCTCTACACCAGCCCTCCCTCGATCGGGACCCTTGAGGGCGAGCCTTTCTCACCTGGAAAGCCGGTCGTAATACCAGTATTCAAAGAAGATAACAATGGACACTCGCTTCCAGAGGGGCTTCCCGAAGATGTGTCTTCCCTCCTCCAAAACGCCCTGTCTATGGGTATAGCGTCTCCGGAGCCAGGTAGGGTTGCTAGTGTTCCGGCCAAAGAATACCCTATATTGATTGCTGGGTGTGGGTCTAGAGGGGACTTAGAGGGCATTAGAAGGGGGTTCGCAGCCGCCGCTAGGCAGGTCCTCGAGAAGTTTGAAGACCTTGTTTTATACCTAAAAGGCCTGTCAAGCGTTGAGGCCAGCGAGGCGATCACAGCTACTTCACTCGCATTATATAGGTTAGAGAAATTCAAGAATACTCCTAGACGAAAAACAAAAAGGATACTCGTATATGGTTCTAATACGGACCTCAACGCTATAATGGCCGTAGTTGAAGGAGTCTATCTAGCCCGGGATATAGCCAATGCTCCTCCCCACTCTTTAAGCCCGCCTATTCTAGCCGATAGGATAAAAGAAGTATTCTCAGGGCTTGACAGTGTAGAGGTCGAAATTTACACTTACGAGAGGCTAGTGAAAGATGGGTTCGGGGGCATTGTAAACGTTGGAAGGGGCAGCGATCAGAAACCCAGATTGATAATTATCAAGTATAGAGGGCGAGGAGGCAGGCCTGTAGCCCTAGTGGGCAAAACGGTGGTATTCGACAGCGGAGGTATAAACCTCAAGCCCAGTCAGGGAATGACACTGATGAGAGCAGACAAGGCGGGTGGGGCTGCCGTCTTAGGCATTGTGTGGGCCGCCGCTAAACTCAAACTACCAATAAGTATTGTAGCACTAATTCCAGCAGTAATAAACGTCCCAAGCGGCTCCTCCTACCTCCCCAGCGACGTTATAAGAATGTGGGATGGTACCATGGTCGAGATCACGAATACTGATGCTGAGGGCCGCTTAATACTCGCCGACGCCATAGCCTATGCGGCTAAAGAATTAGACGCAGATCCAATCATAGACTTAGCAACCTTAACCGGTGCTATGGTAGTAGCCCTAGGTCCTCTCGTCGCCGGGTTTTTCTCAAGGGACGACTACCTATCTAAGATCTTGGAAGAGTCTGCACAAGAGGTGGGCGAGAAGCTCTGGAGGATGCCCTTAGTGGACGACTACAAGAAGAGTCTTACACAGCCCGCACAGGCCGGGGAAATCGTCAATTCGGCCCAGAGGTACGGAGGCGCTATATTCGCAGCCCTATTTCTAGAAAGGTTCTCCCACGGGAAGAGGTTAGTTCACATCGATATCGCCGGGCCTGGCATTGCGTTCGAGGCCGGAAGCCTCGCACCCCCCTACTGGCCTGAGAAGGGGATGGCGCCTGGATACGGAGTTAGACTCATAATTAGGGTGCTGGAGAAGATAGCTGGTGATAGGGGTTGAGTCTCTTCGAGACTTGCAAGCCTCTAATTGGGGTAGTCCACCTGCCACCGCTCCCGGGGACGCCGGGCTACAAGTCGAGGAAATTCCCGCCACGGCTTGGCAGGCTGTGGAGCATTGAGGATATAGTGGAGTATGGAATCTCTGAGTCCAGAATATATGAAGAGTCGGGGTTCGACGCTATCATCGTAGAGAACTATGGAGACACACCCTACGGATCAAAACCTGCGCCAGCACAGATCGCTAGTATGACAAGGGTGGTGCACGAGATTACAAAGGCCGTTACTATACCAGTTGGGGTACACTTCGTTGGCAGGGCTGGATGGGTCTCACTCTCAGTGGCATATCCATCAGGGGCTAGCTTTATAAGGGCGGCTGTATGCGAAGCTCGTAACGGATCTCTTGGTATCGTGAGCGACGAGGCAATAAGACTAGCCACCACATTATCCAGCCTGGGATTATACCCAGAATCGTCTAATCAGAAGATAACTATCCTAGCAGACTTGAGTATACCACAAACAACGACTCAGATCGAAGCCTCCCTGGCAACATCCACGGAGTCGTGCATAGATCTTAGCGGTATACCTATCGATGGATTAATACTCACAGGCCCCTCCACTGGAGGACCTCCGGATGTGGACACAGTGACGACAGTCAGACGAGTGGCTGAGGAGAAGGGTGTAAGACTCCTAGTAGGTAGCGGGATTTCTCAGCTAAACCTAGCAAAGTTCTGGAATATAGCCGATGGCTTTATAGTCGGATCCAGCGTGAAGCTTGGAGGCGAGGCTTGGAACCCCATAGACAAGGAGAAAGCTAGACTTATTGCTTCTTTAGCTAGAAGCATGAAGAAAACAACACCCGAATGTGGCGGAGTATATTGATTAAGACTTGAGGGAGACAGCTAAACCTACTTGGATAATACATATACAAGGCCTGTGGTGACGAGTATAACCCGGTCTGAGGCCCCTAGAGCCTATGAGGAATCCTAGTCCATCTGAGCATATTCTAATGGAACCATCAAAACATGATTTTATAATAAGTTCGCCCTGACACATTAGAGAATTTTTATATAGGAATTACAGGTACCTCCCCAAACCTTCTTAGAAAAACCTCGTCGCCCGGCTCGACGCCTTCTACGGGAATAACTCTAACTCCTACTATCCCCTTTTTAGCCCTAGAATATGCCACAGCATCTAGAAGTAGGCCAGCTACACCATCTACCGATGCTGGTATTACAGCCATGTCCAACCCGGCCAGGCACACGCCACTGAGACGTAGGAGATCCCTAGCAGTAGTGTTGAGTTCTGCTACTCTGACCTTCAGCCTCGAGTCCTCTGCTACCGGGAGCTGGACCTCGTTGAAGCCTGTTGATACAACCTGTCCAGCTACTCTAGATATTATTTCGTTAAGCACTCTAAGGCCATAGGCGAAACCGGGGTTAGGCATTCTTACCCCTGCAAGCGTTTCGACTAGAGCCAGCGATGATTCCTCCATCCAGGGAGAGACGCTGAGGTCCACACCACCGACTTCAGCCAGAGTTTCCCTAGCTACAGCCTCAGCCATGGCTATAGCTCTTCTAGCGGCCGCCTTCATGGCCGCCTCTAGCTGGTTGATGCCTCCACTCCGGAAGTTCTGGGCCAAATAATTGGGATATAGAAGAGCAGCAGTCACTAGCCTCTTGTTTCCAGGCGATGTTGCAAGGGGGAAATACGCTGTTAGAATGTTCGACGCCTTAGGGTTAAACGCTAGGTGTACAGCATAGTCGGGGCTCTTGTCCGAGAGACTATGTATAAATCTCGATATTTCTCTATATTCATCCCATGATTCATCATCGCTCTTAATGCTTAGGAAGAAACCGCTGTCTACGAGTTGGGCTATATCGTCGAGCAACTCCTCCTCAACGCTATACAGCCCAAGGTTAACGAATACACCCTCCCTCTCCTGGAGATCCTCGAGCTCCCTCGCGGTTTCGACTGCCTTAGCTAGGTTTTCTCGGCTTGGTAGGACTATTCTAAAACTCCAGACCTCGAGGCCTTCACTGTCCGTCAACATATCTATAGCTTCCTTTGCCCTATAGACAGTATCTTCAATTTCTCTCATACTAGCATTCTTTTCCATGTGAATCGTCACAGCACGTATCTTGTAATCCGCTGGCACCTCGGGCCACCATAAAGGTGGGATCAGGAACACCGTAATATTGTTAGTGTAGGGGCGCGAGCTATCCATTGGTTATACTACTATCTGGTAAGGCCGGGAGAGGCCCTAGTCATCCGCCCCCTAACGGGAGTGTCCCTAGGGCCCACCCATTGATATATAGTATTGGTAGTTTTGGAATATCTTTTTATAGCCATGATTATATTGCCCCTGCTCATGCTAATGTACCATATCTCGGCTTAATTGCTTAAAAGGTTATCAAATCTCCATGTTTATATACACCAGTTTTAACGGGATATATCATGTATATGCAAAAAGCTATAATTCTAGTCAATGTCTAATATTCACCACATATTACCAAGTTTATGGCTAAAGTCATAAATACTCCTAATTTTCCATAATTTGATTGGGAACAATAATGGAGGGTGAAGTTGTAGTTAAAAAAACAAGAGCTACGAGAGCTCTTAAAAACAACATGATCGACTTCCGGCTGGCTCAAGTTATAGAAGCATTAACCAGATTCTCTACTGAGGAAGGCTTGCCCCCCTCAATAAAAGCCTACTCAAAGAAGCTGAACATTGCAGAGAGGAATCTTTACAAGCTAGTTCAGAGAGCTAGGGCAGCGGGCTTCCAGTTTGGAGTGTCAGTTAACTATGAGAGAATTGATCTAAGGCAAGTCGTCGCCATAACCAGCGTCCCAATAGTCACGGATATACCGACTAAAAGCTCAGCGAGGCTCCTCGACGGGAGAATTATGCAGACGTACGCAATACCTGAGAGATGTGTAGACGAATTTGCAGCTAAGGTTGAGACAGACGATCTCTACTCTATAACTGTTAGTTGGGGTTCGAGACCTGCATTAGCTAGCATACCTTATACCAAGGCAGATCCATACTATAAGCCTGAGAAGAACGTTCTGGACAACATGAAGAAAGTTTTCCTCCAGGTGTATGAGAAGGGGCTGCCAGACATCTCTGGGAGACGATATCCTGCTGATAAGGTGGTGCTTCTCCTCCTCTTTGAGGCCAATAGAGATGCTCTAAGGAGCGTCGCCAGCATTGCTAGGGAGTATGATCTCAGCCTCATAAAAACGCAGAGGAAGTACTATAGGCTCTGGAAGAGGAAAGCAATCCTAGGCTACAGAATCAGGTGCGCTCCCTACTGCACCCCCAGCGGAATAGTTGCTGTGCTGAGGCACCACGACCCAGAGAAGCTTGCCTATGCCCTGCCAGTTATGCCTCCTGTAGCGAGCGCCGCGCTAGCATACAGGCATGGGGAGAACAAGCCTGTGGTACTAATGCAGACCATGGGCTCCGGAGAGACGGTACATCATGTTATGAGGATGCTTAGAGATTTCGGCGTCACTATAGATAAAATATATCCATATACGAGCCCGGAGATAGCTGACAAAGAATCTGTTAAGAAGGCGTATTTAGCTCCCATAGGCACGCCAATTGACTGCCCAAAAATTATTGGTGGAACCGGATAACTAAAGCGGCATTGAATGAAATGATGCCTCGATAACTAGGATATGGTGTCAGACAGTGTTTTAGAAAAATTATGCAGGGACATGTGGAGGGATGTTATTTTTCAACCTCCTCTTCTATACCTAGAGCCTGGGCTATTTCTTTGTATCTATTTCTGATAGTTACTTCTGTCACACCAACAACTTGAGCGATCTCCTTCTGGGTCTTCCTAATGCCTTGCTTCAGAGCTGCTAAATAAACGGCTGCCCCAGCAAGCCCTCCTGGGTCTTTTCCAGCTGTTAGACCCTTTCTCCTAGCCTGGTCTATGATTTTGATTGCCTCGATCGCAACGGATTCTGGGAGGGCTAAGGCGTTAGCTATAGTGTACACGAAGTTCTCTGGCCTCCTAACCGGAATCCTAATGCTCAGATCCCTAACAAGGAGCCTATAGCTCCTAGCCACCTCTCTTCTGGTCTCGGCGTCGACATTACCCTTCATAGCCTTGATAATGTCTGTGAGGCTATGTGGAAGGCCGTGCAGCCTCGATGCAGCGTATAGGGAAGCGGATACGATGCTCTCTATGCTGCGGCCTCTAGTGAGGCCCTTCTCCATAGCCTCTCTGTATATCTTACTAGCGTCTTCAACCACTATTTCAGGCATGCCGAGCCTGCTAGCAACCTCGTTTATCATCGAGAGCGCCGTCTGCAAGTTTTTATCCATACTTGTTAATGGCCTCGACGACCTTATGAGTCGGCGTGACATTATCTTCTTTTGCTTTAGGCCTTTAGGTCCGTGATCGCGGGGATGTTCTAGTGAGGCTTCTACTCCCATATAGTGGTGGGAGTATTTTAGGGGCCCGCCGTAGTGAGTTTTTTGTTGCCTTTCCTCGGGAGTGTAGGCTTTGACATCACTCTCCGTTCCTATGATATCCTCCCCTATGACTTCTCCCGTATCCGCACATATCTTCAACCCTCTAATGGGGTCTGTGACTATGTTTTTACACTTCGTCTCTCCACCCTCCCCCCTATCCTCATCGTAAGGATATTCCGCGGCCATGCTTACCACGCCCATTAAATATTTTTCTGGGTATCTGGAGGACGATACCCTTTTAAATCTTGTAGTCTAGTACTTATATAGTTTTCTCAAAGCATATATAGCGTGGAGCACCTAGCTAGGGGAGACTATGTGCGAGGCTATGAACTCTAGCGCCTCACTATAGACCCTAACCCTGTTATTGACATTTGAAATCCCGTGACCCTCATCCTCGAGCCTCACATACTTAACCTCGATCCCTCTAGACCTCAATGCATCAACTAATTGTTCCGCTTCGCTCACGGGAACCCTAGGGTCCTTGGCTCCGTGAATCACCATGAGGGGGGCTCTAATCCTGTCTATATAGCTAATTGGGCTTAGCCGTAACATCACGTCGCCATGCTTGTCAGGGTCACCATACTCTGCCATCCTATACTTCCTTCTGTATGGGCTAGTGTTTTTGATGAAAGTTACTAGATTTACTATTCCCACAATCTCAACACCACATCTCCAAATGTCTGGATAAATAGCCAGAGACATTAGAGTAAGGTATCCTCCATAGCTACCTCCCATAACACAGACCCTGCTCTCATCAATAAAGCCCCTATCAGCGAGGTGCTTTACAGCGTGGTAAACGTCTCTAACAGCATCAAGCCTCTTATCTATATCATCGAGATGAACAAAGGTCTTGCCATACCCAGATGAACCCCTAAAGTTAGGAGCTACAGTAGCAATACCTAGATTCGCGAGGGCCTGTGGGAAGAAGTTGAATCTAAACCTCTCTTGGCTCTCAGGCCCTCCGTGCAGGTAAACGACCGCAGGGTGTGATTTCTCGCTTTCATCAGGAGGCGAATACACCAGGCCCCTAATTTTCAAGCCGTCGAAAGATTCGTACTCGAACTTGGATGGCTCGACGAGCCTTTCCTCAGAAATCCAAGCTTTGGGACTATATGTCACTCTTTCGAGCATGGTATTTTTATCTATAGACCCCGCGAATACCTCAATACCTATTTTCGGGGAGCTGACGGATGCTACTATCATCCCTCTACGATTTGCATCAAGGCTTGAGATAGTGCCTCTAGGTATACCCTCTATAATTTTGGGCTTAGATATGCTGTCATCCATTATCAGGGCCTTCTTGAGGATGCTCTCGCCGTCGTAGTTAACAGAGAAGATAGCATTCCCGTCAACAAGCTGAATAGCCTCTATATCCCAATCCTCCCTGTAGACTACTCTCTCACTCCCTCCTTCAACATCCTTGATTCTTATAGAAAGGTATTCGTCGTCAAGATTGGATAAATATAATATTTTATTCTTATCTAGGCGCCTAGGACTAATGTTGAGAGCTTCACCCTGATGCCTCGTTAAATTCGTAGTACTACCCCGAGAAATGTTAACCAGGTAAATGTCGCTGTCTAAGTTCGTCTCTCTATGAACAACTAGGATTCTCTCAGGATCTATCCACTCGGCGGCAATATTAATCCCGGTGAGCTCCGCAACAAGCCTAGTAGCCCCACTTATTCTATCGTAGACATATAGGTCGAAGTCCACTCCGTTCCTCAAGTTGCTGGTGAAGGCTAGCAGCCTGCCCGAGGGATCCCACAGGCCGAGTAGATTCATCGACCCATCGTCGCCTGCCACTCTAGATAGAGTCCCATCAGGGCTGAGGGTGTAGATTGCCCATTTCTCGTCTCCATATTTATCTGTTGAGAATGCTAGATAGCCATCAATAGATACTTCAATAGAACCTACCCTCCTATCCCATGGGAGCCAAAGATCACTTCTCCAGCCTCCGCCCTCCCTGCAAGCTCTCCATATCGATGGTATTGATGTTATATCGCTAATGTAGTAAATACAGCCGTCGGCACCAATCTTTGCTCCATATGATGATCTTATGGAGAGAAATCTCTTGATCAACAGCTTGTAATCCATCCCAACCATACCCCCAGCTCCAGATTGTATCCAAACCCGATACTTGCTATCAAAACTAGTTATAATCATGGTATTAGATATAGAATAAAAATATAACAGTCTAAGGAAGAGGAAGAGCGCAGCTCTCTCCCTATACCACTTCTAGCCTCGCACCTTCAGCCGGAAATCTAGCAGGGAATATTTCTGGAGCTAGCCCCTTCAACCCTTCGATCACAGTCGAAGGATCCCCCCGAACCAAGCCAACAACACACCCACCCCACCCAGCCCCCGTCAGC
>WANT01000051.1 GCA_015521685.1 Aeropyrum sp. | reverse complement strand
ATAACATGTTCAAGCATATATTGGTCGAGGGCGACGCTCTAACTTTGTTCAGGGAGTACGACGACTTCCGAGGAGTCCAAAGGCGCCTGGTCTACGCGCTCCCAGAGCTAAGGTACATGGGTGTGATAGAGTCCAGGTTATGGGAGACAAGCCAGGTCATGGCTGCCGCCTGGATTTACTATAGAAGAGTGAAGACTCTGGATTACACTGAGGGCAAGAGGCCATCCAAAGTCATAATAGCCCGAAACCCGAGAACTCAAGCACCAGGTTGGAGAGAATTACTCGAGACCCATCCGCTAAGAAATTCGATAGGATCTCCCGCTAGAGATTTCAACCCTTAAAGCCGGGGAAAGGATGCCAGAGGATGGCCTATATTACATGGTTTTAGAGGGATCTATGGCGGGCCCGCCGGGATTTGAACCCGGGACCTCCGGCTCCGCAGGCCGGCGCTCTGTCCTGGCTGAGCTACGGGCCCTCCAGGCCTATCTTTGTCTTGAGCTTGTTTTAACTTCTCAATGCCTATTGGTTGTTATCTCTCGTGGTGGGGTTATAATTTGAAGCAATCTATAGCTTTTTGTCTGCATGTTTTTTGGTGTTGTCTCGTTTTGACATTATCAACTTAACTTAAGAGGGTAGCATTTCACTTTTAACATGTGGATGTGTTGGAACCGCCATCCAGGGCTCGCTGGCTTTACTTTATCAGGCGGTTCCGGGCTTTGTTGTTGTTTGTGTTTTTGGCTTTGCCAATAGTGTTGGGGAGGTGTAGGGCACGGGTTGATGCTGAGCCTGCCTAGCAAGTTCGAGGTGTTCGGAGCTGTTAGGATCTACGATGTCGCTAGGGTTCTATCCCTTGCTGGCAAGCCTAAAGCTGGCCCTCCTAACATTGTTTATGTGGATAGGAGTGAGCTTGAGGACGTTGCCTCTAGGACCGCTATAGTTGTTCCTGTCAAGGACGAGGATATGCTGACCCTTGAGAACGTCTTGCGCTCGATTCCAACCGAGTCGCCTGTCATAATTATCAGTGCCTCGTCTAAGGAGCCTGTGGACAGGGTGGAGGCTGAGGCAGAGCTAGCAAGGCTCATAAGTAGGACTCTTGTCAGGGACGTAGCATTGATCTATCAGCATGACAGGGCCTGGGGCGAGGCACTCTCTGGGACAAGCCTAGAGCCGCTACTTGAGGGGGGGACTATAAGGAGGGGCAAGGGGGAGGGCATGCTCCTCGGCCTGGTGGTGGCAGCGGCCCTGGGGGCGGACTTTGTTGGCTACATCGACAGCGACAACTATGTTCCGGGCTCTGCTCTAGAGTACTCGTGGATATACTACTCCTCATTCGCCCGGGCTCGAACGAGCTACACTATGGTGAGGATACAGTGGCCCTTCAAGGGCAAGCTGGCCGCCAGCGATCTTTACCTGAGGAAGAGGGGTAGGGTGTCTTCGATAACAAACTCCATACTAAACTACAACCTATCTGTCCTAAAGAAGATAGAGACAGACATAATAAAAACCGCTAACTCTGGCGAGCACGCCCTTACAGTCAAGATGGGCCTTTCCATGAAGTGGGCTGGGGGTTTCGCTGTAGAGTCCTACCAGCTAGTCTGGGCTCTGGAAAATTGCTTCATAGGCCTAGAGGAGGGTAGATGTCCGGCCACGCCTGAGCATGTTGAGATAAGGCAAGTGTCCCCTCTGAACCCGCATATACACGCCGAGAGGGGGGACGAGCATATAGCTGAGATGACTAGCATAAGCCTGGGGACCATATACCACTCGAGGCTGGCCACCCCCGAGGTGAGGCAGAGGATAGAGTCGAGGCTCAAAGAGCTGGGCTTCGAGGGAGACCCGCCGCAGCCCAGAGTCTACGACCCAAGCGGAGTAGATCCGAAGAAGATACTAGCAGGCTTCCTAGCGGAGAGCAGCGATAGCTACTACTTCTCCCCATAGAACACGTAGAACACTCTCGAGGAGGACGCGGTAGGATTGAGGGCTCGATGGGTACGCCCATGCTCGGGAGTCATATTCACAGACCTAGACAACACTCTGGTAGATAGGAGGGCTAGGCCGGGAGGGGCTGCCATACACGTGGTGGAAGCCCTATCGCTTGGGTATCTCGTTGTCCCAGTAACCTCAAAAAGCATATACGAGATAGTGGAGCTCTGGGACGAGATCGGCGTTCCATCCAGTTTAAGGCTAGCCATCCCAGAATCTGGAGGAGCACTCTACGCTCCCAAAGGCACTATATCAAAACCCTCAGGCTACAACGCCGAGGTAGGCCTAGAGTATCTTAGCCTAGGTCCAAGGCTTGAGGACCTGGAGCGGGAGATAAGCATTCTAGAATCCATGTGTGAGGCTGAGAGGCTCTCCAAGGCCAGTCCCCGCCTAGCCGCAGAGATCACAGGACTACCTCTCCAGCTGGCCTCCCTAGCTGCGAGGAGAGAATACCTTGAGGTCTTCTGGAGCCCCAACAGGTCATGCCTAGAGAAGATCCATGTAAGAGCTCTAAAGCTAGGGCTCTACACTATCCTAGGTAGTAGGACTGCGCAAGTGGCAGGCCACAAGGGAAAGGGAGCGGCCGCCCTCGAATTCCTCAAGGAGCCCGTTCTAGCACCGTGCAGTAGGAGAGTAATAGCTGTAGGCGACAGTAGCCACGACCAACCCCTCATAGAGATAGCTGAATACTCGTTCAGGATTGCTAACGAGGGGGCTCCTTGGGATAAGACTACCGTCACGAAGTACAGGCCTTTGCCGCTTGAGGCGCCTGAGGGATGGTCAGCTATGTGGAGTGAGGTTAAATCTCTGCTCAATCATGCTCCATCATATTAATACAGCCAGCCGCCTAAGTTTCAAATACTAGTGAGACACACCTACAGGTATTTGAGGGAGATCCTGCCTCACTGGGATCACGTTGATCGAGAGATGCTGTACTAAATTATAGGCGGGATTCCTTTCTACTACTGTCTCGTGATGGACGCCAGGAGTCTTGATGATGCTATTGAGAGGCTTCTACTAAATATGGATAGCCCTCTTATTGGTGAGAAAGACATGTTATTGAGGGAGCATTTTAGAGAGTTGTATGCTTATAATGCAGTTTTGAGCGCCCTAGCACGGGGATATAACACGCTGGATAAAATAGCTAGCGTCGTGGGCATAGAATTGGGATACGCCAGCAAGATACTACATTACCTTGTAGGCCTTAGACTCCGTAGAGAGGATTAGGATCCTCGCATGCTAAAAGAGGGTTTTAAAGAATAGTAGAAAAGCCGTAATAGCGGAGGCTAAATGGAGTAGCGTAACTCCTAGAGAATTAGATATGATAAAGAAGAGTACTCTAAGGAAAGCGGAACTAATGCTCCCTGAGAATGTAGAGGTAGAGAAGATATATATAGCGGTGAAAATGTTAAAGGGGACGTCCAGTGAGAACGATGATGTTATAACACCCAGCCACATAGAAGCATAGATGGCATAGGACATTCCTTAAGCTCTCAAGCTTTCAACAGCCATGATAGATTTTTACTAACTAGCTACTACGCGCCATTGAGTCATACTCTCCAGCTCATTGAGGATCCTCCCTACTCCATAGTGTTTCCAGGTGCACAATCGCGTCTACCTTGTACTCTCCAGGGTTGTCTTCGAGTAGCGTTAGCGCTTTTCTGTGAGGCTAGTCTTGTGGATTATGTGATGGAGGATGTTTGTATCCAGGAGTATCATTGTCGCCATACCTCTTCTAGGTACCTTTCAAACTCCTCCACGCTAGACCCTCCTAGTATACCGATGAGATCCTTCAGCCTCTCCTGGACACTCCTTTCGATCTTTACACATACCTCCCCGCCCTCCCTTAGATCCAATGGCTCCAGCGGCCTAAGCACCCCCCTACTCATACCTAACCCTGAGGACTTTTGACAACTGTGTCCCCCGTTTTAACCGTGGATGATAGGGACTCTAAGGTTTCCCCCTTCCCGTATGTTGCATTCTTATCAAACTTAAGAATCAGAGCAGAGTATCATAATCTGAGTGTATGTTACACATCTTCAAGGATTCGTGCAACATTGGTTTTTATGGCGCCTCCAGAGCCGCGGGGTCCCGGGTCCGAATCCCAGCGGGCCCGCCACCAGACACAACTAAGTCATCGCTAGTTCATGCAGGAAACTTGTCAGCAGCTGAGACCGCGGAACAAGGGACGAAACCTTTCACAGGATTGATAATCGCTTAGGTATCTATTTAGCAAGTCTCGATTTCAATATAGAGAATTTCTGTGTGTTAGGGGATTACTTTTAGCCACGGTAGTCGTTTGAAGTCTTCATCGAAGGTTGCGATCACGCTTGTACCGTAGTGTTTGCATGTAGCAGCTATCAACGCATCATTGGGTAAGAGCCCGTATTTGGTTGCTATATTGTTGGCTTCTCTGACTACCTCAAGGGTTATGGGAAGGTATACAAGTTTATTTTCTCGTTGGAGTTCGCCTAGAAAGTCTTGGAGTATCGTGTAACCCTCAAGTATGTCGCGGTCAAGCATAGCTATACTGGATTTCATATCGTAGAACTTGTATTGGCCATACTTGTCAGTATATAGTAGCTTCAGGAGGTTGAAGACTACTTCACTATAAACTATAGAGTTAACTGCTAGGCGTTGAGCCCCTTCTATAATACCTCTAGCCTGGGGGTCCCCGGTTAGATAGTGAAGTATAGCGCTACTGTCGAGGAATATGGCCTCGCTCGGAGATGTGTTCATAGTACTCCTCCTCTTTTATAGATTCCGACCCTTTCACCTTCACTATGCCGAAGAACCTACTCAACCCGCTCTTACCTGAGACCTCCCTAACTTCCAGAATAACCTCTACACCATCCTCCAGCTCAAGGGGCTCTAGTGGCTTGAGTACGCCCCTCTCATATCTTGCCCTAACTACCTTAGACAACGCAGATCCCTATGACGTAAAGAGGGCTTGGAGCCTCTAAGGTTTTTATCCTCTCGGATGTTGCATTATTATCAAGAGTGAACCTCCTATATGCTTATCGTGCTGGAGTAGACGTTGCATCCCGTCATGCACTCGTGCAACATGGGTTTTTATTGCCTTGGTCAGCGGAGCCGCGTAGTCCCGGGCTAGAAATCCCAGCGGGCCCGCCACAAACACCACAAAACCATCACAAAGCCATGTGTAGAATATATCGGATATCGATACCACAAAACGTTGCCAAGCTCTTCTCAGAATTGATAATCTCAGCTGCATTGCAGCAAAGTCATTTGTGCTTTTATTGATGAGTCAGAGGTAATAGGATTTTATAATTCATGGAATATTTTATATATTTGCACGTGTTCTTCTTTCTCTAGGAGGTAATAGTCGTCTTCTGGATAATACTTGGCTTTCCAAGGGTCTCCGCCTGTTAAGCGTTCCATAGCCTCCATCGAATCCCATACTGTTATCAGGAGGAAATGCGTCACGTCACCCTCATCCCTCCTAGAGAAGGAAGACCTTCCTCAGGCCAGGTACACTCTTATAGTCCGGGCTAGCCCTCTCTACGAGGAACCTCTCATATTCATCAGCCACACTCCGCCTAGTAATCTCGTGCCAGATCCGGACAAAACCCAGCAACACTAAGGACACCCTGCCTTGGACACTTACGGGATATAATATATTATATAGTATATTAATTCCAATAGATATCGAGAAACACTAGATGGCCTTGATACGGTTCCCTCCTCTTTAGGGGAGGACTGTTAACCAGGGAACTCACTTGAAGTCCTCGTCAAACGTTAGGATCCTCCCTATACCGTAGTGTTTGCATGTCTAGTCTATTAGAGCGTCTGCGGGTAGCAAGCGATACTTCCCTAGCTACATCAATGAGTTCTTTAAGAGCTGCTTTATCTTCTGATACAGTCACTTTCGCGTCCTTTAGTAACGTGGTT
>WANT01000050.1 GCA_015521685.1 Aeropyrum sp. | reverse complement strand
CTCGGAACCTCCTCGTGAGCTCAGAGAAGAACTTTGAATACTCTACCACGGCGGGACGCCACCATACTACGAGTTATCAGTCGTGGGAAATATGCAGTACTAGAGCATGCGTTCTAGAGCAATACCCGACGATTTTAAAGCAGAATATACCTTCAGGCTAGGAATGCTCGAGGCTATACGAGGCTTTCTATTATATTAATCCGAGCTTCTAACTAAACCAAAAGCAAAGCTGCAAAGGCTCCCCTTCTAAAACCCTGTGTTAGCAGGATTGTGATGTTATCGCGTGGAGATACCCCCTACTCTACCAGAGTCTCTTGTTCAAGCCTAAGCTCGAGTCCGTGATCTTCACTGTCTCTTCCAGGCCTAATTGTGACTGGGTCACCGCCCTTACCGCATCAATATTCTCGGGGACAACTATGGACTCTTGATGAACGGCCTGGAATAGCATCACCTCGTTTCCATCCACAGCAACGCTCTCCTCAAACACGACTAGCTCTGGTATATCGTACCTCATCCTTACCATCCTCGCAGCGTCTACAAGTTGGGCTGTCGACTTTATGCCCGTGTCTGAGCTGCTCACTAGCATTATCCTGGGAGACTGGCTGAGGACCTCAAGGACCTCTCCTCTCGTAGCATTCCTTGATAGCTTTAAAGTTACGTGGTGTAGGTGCATGAATGTCGTTGGTACAGCGACTGCAGCAGTCTTGATGTCAAGCCACGGTAGAACGGTCTTCACGTCTATAGCATGATGGCTCGGAAGGCTTGGCGGGTTTAGGACTATGGCATCTATAGGCCCCTTCTTGACCTCCTTAGGGTCAGCACCCCTCCTTACTAGCACTGCTCTAACAGATTTGACCCCGAACTCCTTGTTAAGACTGCATATCAGGCGGAGTAGGCCAGTCGTGTTGCAGGAGACTACCCTGAGGCTACTAGCCCCCTTTACGCTCTCGTAGTTGCAGAGAGTGCTGAAACTAGCTTCCGCCACGTCGGGCTTCTCACCGCCTTGGAACACCTGGCGGACTCCAGCCTCGTCATATGATTGCTTGTTCTTAGCTCCCTGGCCTTCTGGCGTGGAGTCCACTACTACATCGACCTTGTTGAGGAGATCCTCGAGCGTGCCCGCAACCTTAATTCCCCTCTTGTCGAATGCTTCAGCGTCTTTCAGCGTTGGAGTGTAGAGGTTTATGCCCTTGCTTTGGGCGTAGAGTGCTGAGTAGTCTGGCGTTCTCTTTACAACTCCTACCAGCCTCATATCCTTCTGGAGAGTAACAGCAAGTGCAACCCTCCTACCTATTGTGCCGAACCCGTTGACACCAACTTTAACTGTCATCTCATTCCACCCACGCTAAACCAAATTAAATATTCTAGCCGAATCTACTAATGCTTCCAGGCCAGGCAAGCTACGGCCTGAGAGGAAGTAGAGGAGGGCGCCTCCCCCCGTGCTTATATGGCCAACCCTCTCCCTGAGCTCTATTGGAAGCTCCCCCAATATTACGCGGAAGTGGCCACCCCCGAAGATGACATAGTGTGATAACTCGAGGGCCGCCTTAGCCAGCTCAACCGTCCCCCTCCGGAACCGTGGGTCCTCAATCACGCCAGCAGGGCCCCTTAGAACAGCTACTCTAGCCCCCTTCAGCTTCGACCTATAATATTCTACTGTCGATGGGCCTACGTCCTTAGGAATCCCTACCTCAATGTCCTCAGCTGGCGATACATATAGTGAGCCGTCTCGCTCAACGACGAAGTCGAGAGGCGTCCTAACCCGCCTACCCTCCTCGACTATTCTCCTAGCCTTCCTCAGAGCCTCCTCGCCCGCCTTGGAGCGGACGAGGTCCTCGACCTTCCTAGACATTTTATACCCCTTAGCATAGAGGAACAATAGCCCCACTAGGCCAGTAGTAAGAATCTCGTCTACAACGCCCTTAGCTGTTAGGAAGTCGACTATCTTCACAGCATCCTTGAGCTTCGCCCCACCGAGAACAACGACTTTTGGCCTCTCATCCTCGCTTACAGCCTTGTTTAGAGCCCTAACCTCCCTCTCAAGAATTCTGCCCCCAAGGCCGGGAATCCTATAGGGAAAGCCGACTATCGAAGCGTGGCTCCTATGGCTAGCTGAAAACGCGTCGTTAACATAGTAATCCACGAGCGGCGCTAGCCTAGACACCATCACACCCTCGGCGTGCTTCTTCCCCGGAGCCTCTATGTAGTCCTCGCTCACAAGCCTCGTATTGTCGAGGAGTAGCGCATCTCCTGGCTTGACCTCCCTAATCCTCCTTAGAGCCTCGGGGCCGATTACATCCATTACGAAATCTACTCTTACACCCGAATACTTCTCCAGGAGTCGGGAATGTTCCTCGAGAGACACGAAGTCGTTCTCTAGAGGCCTACCTTGATGGCTCATTATTACTACGGATGCCCCGCTATCAGCAAGCTCTCTTATGCTTCCTGCAGCCTCTATGATACGGGAATCGTCGATGATCCCAGCAGGACCTATGGGGCTATTTAAGTCAACTCTCACCAGTACCTTCCTTCCAGAGAGGCTAGCATCGTCAAGCGTAGCTATCTTCCCGCCCATATAGGTCAGAGGCAAGCTAACGCCACCCCTTTGAGGTAGGCATAACTGCTGGCAGTCGGGGCTCCCAATCCAACTGTAGGAGGAGCCCCCTAGAGACAGGCCCCAGTCTATAATAATTCAAGAGCTTCTCGAAGGTTTAATATTGAGTACTGGGGTGAGTATGATGGCCGTAGAGATCGAATGGTGCTACCACGCCTACACCATCCTCAAGCGTGGAGGCGAGGTTTTGGCGATAGATCCTCACGACGGAGGGAGCATTGGGCTGGAGACGTGCCGGATAGAGGCGGACTATATACTGGTGACGCACAATCACTTCGATCACAACGCAGTAGACGTGGCTAGGGGGCCGAGGACCAAGAAGGTCCTCACAACCCACTACGGAGAGGCAAGGCTAGGGCCCTTCACAGTTAAAGGGCTAAAGGTATTCCATGACAAGGCAAAAGGCAAGCTGCGGGGCGAGGTGGCTGCATACAGGATCGATGTAGAGGGGCTATCGATAGTCCATCTAGGAGATTTGGGACACTTGATAGGCGCTGATACGTATCCAGAGCTGGCCGGCGTCGACGTAATGCTCATACCAGTTGGGGGCACATTCACGATAAACCACATTGAGGCGTGGAAGGTTGTGGAGGAGCTGAAACCAAAGATTGCAATACCGATTCACTACTGGATGCCGGGAAGCCACCTCCCCTTAGACCCTCTCGACAGGTTCCTCGAAGTTGTACGGACTGGTAGGAAGCCTGTGGAGGGGCGTAGAATAGTTCTGGAGAAAGGGAGCCTACCGGAGAAAACAACGATTTACTATTTCACCTAGCCAGCGCCCTCCGACAAGAGAGTTACTTCCAGGATCTCGCCCTGCCTGTACGATCCCGGCTCGAGTATTGCATAGGCATCGGCCTTCACAAGCTCCCTACAAAGACCAACACCCCACTCGAGGGGCTCTAGGCCCCCTCGCCCTAGCTTGAATAGTATTGCCGATGGCATCCTCCGCTCCAGCTTAAACGTCTCAGCCAATGGGAGATATGCCGTTCTGACGAGGGGCCTACCAGTAAAACCCTTGAAGGCGCGGAATAGTGTTTCGTGGAGGGAGAGGGCAGCGCTCACGCACTGGCCAGGAAGCATGGCGACCAGCCTTCCATTAACTACTCCTAATCCTCCTCGCTTAACCACGCTGGCTCCAAACCCTGGGACTATTATTTGGCCGTGTCTCGCCACAACCTTCTTAACCATATCCTTCTCTCCGACGCTGGCACCTCCAATTGTAATGACCACGTCGGAGTGCATAGAAGCCTCCACAAGCATCTTTGCCAGCCTGGCTTCCTCATCGGGTACAGGCGGGAGAACCCTAACTTTACTCCAGGGCGAGACCATACCAGCGACCATGGGCGTAATATAGTCCATAACTCCAGGCTTGAGGCTCCCTACAGGCTCTATCTCGCTTCCAACTGGTATTATGGAGGTGGTTAACTCGTATACCTTGGCGATTCTAATCCCCGACTGGAGTATTAGTGAAACACGGGATGGTGTCAGGACCTCGCCGCGGCCGGCTACCAAAGCACCCTCCCTTACAAACTCGCCCGGAATTATAACGTTCTCCCACTCCCGTGACGGAGGCACAACTTCTACTAGCCCCTCGTCAATAACCCGTGAAGCTTCTTTGCGGACGACTGCGTCCGCCCAGCTCGGCAGCTCGTCCCCGGTTTCAACCCAGACCGCACCCCTATCGACACCAACCTCCAGCCTCTTTTTATTTGAGGCCACTCTAAAGGAGACTGCGTATCCGTCCATGGCGGCGACAGGCCTTTCTGGCACGTTTCTTGGAG
>WANT01000049.1 GCA_015521685.1 Aeropyrum sp. | reverse complement strand
GCCCCCGTCAGCTTGGCTCCAAGAACACCAAGGCCCCGCATCGCATATACAATCTCCGCTATACGGCGAGAAGAAGCGCCAACAGCTTCAAGAAGTCCCTGAGAAACATTCATGACTAAACCTAAGGTATCTGCATCTCCCTCCTCGAGGGATCTCACCGCAATCTCAGCAAGTGCATCAGCAGCGCGATATATGTAGTCCGCTGCAACACCTATCCTGGCGGCATTAGTAATAACGTGTTCAACAACATCTCTAGTCCTCCTCTTTACCCCAGTATCTGCAACAATAAGAACCACGTCATTGTCCAGCCGGGACTCGACATGCCTCCTGTAACCATCCCTTCTATAAGCCATTATGCCGCCCCAGACTGATATCGCAACATCAATCCCACTAGGCTTACCATGGGCTTCAGCCTCACCTGCGAGAGCTACCTTAAATAAGTCATCGCCCTTCAGAGGGTCGCCGAGAAGAGCAGTAAGTGCGAGCACATAGCTTACTAGAGTAGCAGCGCTGCTACCTAGGCCAGCTGAGGTAGGTAGTGAGCTGTCAATGACAGCTTTGTGAGGCACTAGGCTATAGCCTAGGATCGCAATTTCCCTCAAGGCTGCGGCGAAAGGGCGAGACTCTGGCTTCAACTTGCCTATCTCGCCCTTCTCAACCGATTCCAAGGGAATTCTAAACTCCCCTAGCCTGTTACTCTCAATAATTACTCCGGAGGAATCGCTGTCCTCAATTATGTTAACCTTCACCCTCCTATCTATAGCCGCAACAAGCGCTAGAGAGTCTCTGACGACGAAATGCTCGCCCACGATAATAACTTTGCCCGGAGCGCTCGCCCTAACAACCCTTGTCATCACTCTCACCCCACACAGGGACTAAAACCGGAGAATCCTGAATGTATGTTTTGCCAAGCCGTAAAGCCAGCTCGGCCTTAGCCAGCTCGTAGCCGATATAGCCAGCATGCTCCTCTGATATCCTAAACCTTCTCACGAGAGCCCGCAGCAGACTATTGGGGTGCACCCCCTCGTAGGTGACGGGATCCCCTCTCCTAGGGTGGAACGTTAATCTGATCAATCCCCTACCATGATCTACCTGGATAAAGGCATAACCCGAAGCGTCCATAGAAGGCTCGACATATCCTACTTTCACGGTTTCACCTTTAACCTCAACAGGCTTAGGAGGCGGGTTGGGTTGCTTGACTACGAATAACTTAGTCATAACTGCGCGTGTACTCTTCAGTCCGAGAGACGCTGACGCGTACTTCACTGCCTCAACCGCCTCGGCAGTCGACCTGTAAGATTTGTAGCTATCCTCAACTACATAGTAGAAGGACGCGCCGACCTCAGCAGCCATCAACGCTAGTACTGCGTGGACACCGTGTGTATCCGCTTGAACCTCCTCGACAATATTCGCTGCTGAAAAGACTAGAGGATATCCTAGATCAACTATTTTATAATAGTTGGTTAGGCTCTCTACAAAACCTAGCATGGGAGGCTTAAGGCTTGGATCTAGAGCAAGCTTATAGAACCCCTTCCTCTTCAAGCTAGAAACGGCCTCCAGCAGACTATCCAAACCGCCGTCCGAGACCATGACGAACGTGTCTCGAGGGATCGAATCGTGAGTTATATCAAGAGCGGTATTCGCCGATAGTATAACTCCCTTGGCCCCAGACTTTACTGCACTTACAGCGTGCTCGAGAGTGGGTGCCTCGGCTATAACAGGCTTTCCGTGAGCAGCCTTAGTTGCTATCGATACCTTAGACGCGAGGACCTCAGGAGAATCGTCGAATCCCGCGCCTATAGATATTATTTCAGCTCCATCACCTACAAGCCTTTCAACTAACCTCTGCAACCCGTCGAGGCTCACCCCAGGAGGGATCTCCGAAACAACAACCATTGGAGGAGGCTTTAAGGGCACTACTAAGTCGGAGATCCTGTAGGCCTCTATGACCTTCCATTTCCTCGTATAGTCGGCTAAGTCGATAACTTTCTCTGCGGGTAGGACGGTGTCCAGCCTACCGCCGGATCTTAGCCAAGATAGTATCTCGGGGATGAAAGCTGGACTCACTGTACCCTTATATACCGGCCTGCCTACTACCCTCGCTATAACGTCAGTACTCCCTTCTACATGGCCAGGGACAAGAAGTATATCGCTCTGAGCAGCCCTCTCCTTAAGCTCCTCTCTGGCTGATATGATTTTAGCTATAGTCTTGGTGCTAAGCATGCCTATGGCGTGAACTGGGAGTTCTAAGATAACAGCGTCTATACCAGACTCCCTTACTATCTCTTCAATAATTTTCCTAGCTGCTCTGCTGGTGATTATTCCTACCTTCAAAACTCCCTCCACCAGGATCTCCAGCCTCATACAAATGTCTCTATGAGAGACCTCCCACTACTAGTTCCTATCCGACTAGCCCCTGCCCCTACAGCTAATATAGCATCTATAGCGGTCCTAATCCCGCCGCTAGCTTTCACCTCAAGCCTTCTGGGGGAGGCCATGCGCCACAGCCTGTAAACGATATATGGATCCCCTCCCTTCGTATAAACTCCAGTGCTTGTTTTGACCATAAACACACCAGCCCTAGCTGCAGCCTCCACCAGATCCTCCAGCCTAGCATCGTCCCAAAGGCTCGCCTCTAGAATAGCCTTAACCCTCGCTCCATAATGGGAGGCGAGTTCTACGATCTCCTCGAGTTCGTTTCCAACATACTCTATAGGCTGAGATAAAGCTGGTACGAAATCTATCTCCTCCACTCCTAATTCAAGAGAATACTTGGCTTCAGCAATCTTCGACTCGAGAGGCTGGTGTCCTAAGGGGAATCCGACTACTGCAGCCATTCTCACCCCTAGCTTTTTCGCCAGGCCACTTATCCTCGCCACCATAATGGGGGTGAGGACTACGCTGTAAAAGCCTAACTCGTTAGCCTCTTCAACTAGCTTCTCTGCCTCTTTCGACGTGGCTTTTGGAGATAGTAGCGTGCTGTCGATCATTGACGCTAGGTCCTCAGGACTCTTAACCATTGATAGGCCTCTCTCAAGCACGTCTCTAACAGACACCACCTGGATACCCCCTCCAAATATATCTGGATATCACGCTGTATTATGGATACCCTGGTTCTATGCTAGCATTTATAAAGCTCATAGCTTTCAAGTATAGTACAACCTAACTAATACTCAATATGATTCTCCTCCAAAACAACTCCAGGATTGAATAGAGGCGGGTAGGCATGGCAGAGCTAGATCAGCTTAAAAAGAGGTTTGAGGAGATCTTTGAGAAGGCAAAACAATCCATGCCCGAGATACAATCATGGAACAAGGTATATCAGATCGTGCTGGAAGACGGAGGAGAGTTCTATATTGAGATATCAAACGGCGAGCTGAAGCTGGTGGATGGTAAGCACCCATCACCGATAGCTACACTAACAACAACCTCGGAGACCCTTAGCGAAATCCTCGAGGGCAAGCTAGACGCTATGAGGGCATTCATGAGCAAGAAGCTCAGGATAACCGGCAACGTCCTAGACACAATGAACCTTAAGCGGCTAATTGATACGGGATTAGGAAAGGCCTGAATGGGCTCACGTGCCGAACCACATTATTTTTATATATTTCATATTTGTTTATACGGCGGCTAGAGCTCAGAGGATATCACACAGGCTCCTAGTCTTACTAGGCCTCACAACCCTAAGAACAGCATAGTATTTATTATAACTTCTCTTAAGCAACCCTAGCTCTTCTTCAGCTAGAAATACAGCGAGAAGCCTGCATCCATCAACACCCTCTACAACCCTGCTAGGTTCCCTATAAAGAGACCGATATCCCCAGACAAATAGTCCCTCGAGAATAGCCCTTGCCAGCCTCTCGTCTTTCAGGCCCTGCAGCCTTCCCACCAATGCTAGGGAGTATGCCTCCTCCCACACGTCAGGAGTGTTCCATGCAGCATTATCTGTACCAACAGCTATTCTAACCCCTCTATTTATAGCCTCAGCTACAGGCGGTATTCCTGTAGAATGCCACATATTGCTCCTCACAGACATTACATGGATTACCCCGTTATCCCTCAACAAATCTAGATCTCCACTCTTCAGGTGTGTTCCATGAACAATAGCATCCACACCCATCTCCAGGGCGGCCTCCAAGTCCCCCTCCCGCCTAAGCTCAGGTATTTCAGCCACGTGCGCGTGTAGCGGTCCCTTAAGAGAATTCTTCAAACCCCTGATCCTTGTTGGATCCACATCGAGCGGGCTGTTAAGACCTATGCCATCGCAGCCCTCCAACCCATAAGGGTCTCCCGGCCGACCTAGTAGAACTACTTCAAGTCTAACCGCCGTGTTCTCTAACCTCTCCCTAGTCGGGAGACATCCTCCCGAGGCAGGCTCCTTGAAGTCACCCACACCTCCTACTCCCATACTATCTAACCACTTATAGACTCCTAGAGAAGCATCCGAGGCCGCTCTCTCGCCCGCCCTGCTAAGTAAGACGTGCTTGAGTCCTCTCGGTGGAGAAACCAACTCCTCAATACTCATTTCGAAGCCAACATCAGGCCAAAGAACGTCACTCGAGTGTATGTGGGCGTTTGAGGGCTTTGGCAGTATTAGCGGGACCCTAATAGTGTCTGCACTACACGAGCCGCCCTTCTCGATTGAGGCCAAACTGCCATCCTCGTCCAAGTGAAAACATAAATCCTCTTCAACATCTAGCTCCTCTCTTAGCAAAGCGTAGTCGGCCTTAACAGCCTTCAACCACGCAACCCTCGTTAGCCCTTGATAATGAGGATTGATATAATAGTTTGGGTTAGAAGGCCTCTCTAGAAGGGAACTGTGCTAGAGAGGGTGTGAACTCATAATGAGCTACTTCCTAGACAGAAACAAGATCTTGATGAGCCAAGCCTTCATACTGCTGTACTCGGTTCTAGCCTCATTCTTGGGCCGCTCGTGGGAGACGTTCGCGGTAATCATAGTTCTATTTATAGCACTCAGCTTCATCATGGCTAGACGCTCCAAAGGGCCTATGGGTATCAAGGCAAAGCCGGAGGACATCGAGTCTGGAAGAAAGCTATACGAGGAGCAGTCAGCTAGAGATCTCCAGATGAAGGATGAAGGTCTGACGAGCGATCTCCAAGAGCAGTCTAAAGCGCTGATGACTCTCAATATCGTCATGCTTATCAGCGTAGCGTACTTCTTCCTCTTCTGGAGGTTCATAGACCCCCTCTACGAGTTCTTCTACAACAACTATACCTCTAGCGAGAGGCTAGCCCACTTTCTAGCATTCTTGGTCTACTTTGAGGGCTACTTCGTTGTAAATACTGTAGCAGCTTACATAGCATCAAAGCGGGCCGGCCCCATTATCTCCATAAACATGCCAACTTCATACACAGTTACGGACAAGGGTATAGTCTACAAGGGGTTGATAAGCCGTACAGCTCTTCCCTTCCCCCTTCCTGATGGGGTCGAGGTTAAGGTTGTTGAGTCGAGGAAGTTTGTTGAGATAAGGAAGAGGGACAAGAGGACGGATTTCAGGCTGAGGCTATACGCTAAGAATCCTAAGAGGCTCTATTCTCTTATAGAACGCTACGGATTCTCGACTCGCGAGAAACCCCGCCCGGAGGCAAGCTCAAGTGCCTCTCAATAGATGCAACGCTGGCCCCCAACCCCTTGGCAGCCCGTAGTATTAGGTCCTCAGACTTCCCAACCAGACTGTCCAAAGCCTCTCTAGTCCTAGCCTGGGCGTAGAGCCTGATCTTCATTTCAGTTCCGCTCCGGCGCAACAATATCCAGCTACCATCCTCATAGTCAATCCTGATTCCATCAACTGGCATGACTCTGACAGCGTTCCGAGACATTATAGAGGAGATTTCCTCAGCAGCAGTCTCATAGACCCTGTCCCTGTCGGTCTCGCTTGAGAACACGTACGAGACGCGTATAGATGGGTAGAATGGCAGAAGGTCTAGGAGGTCCTTCATGCTCTTGCCAGTAGACAGGCTAATGTGAGCTAGGAGAGCGGCCTGGTAGATACCATCCACCCAAACACCCCACTCCGGATCGATAAGCTTCCAAGGCTCTGCGGCTATAACTGCATTAGGCTCCCTCAATAGCCTCTCGTGGATTTTGCCCAGCCTGCTCCTAACAATATTTCCCCCCAGCTCCGAGACTACTTCCTCCACCTCTAGCCCTACATCGACTGAGACTACCACGGTGCCTCCCTTCCTTGTTGAGAGCTTCCACATTGCTAGCAGGGCTATAACTAGGTCTTGCTTCACAAATCCGTATCCCGGAACGCCTAGAGCTAGTCTATCGGCATCGCCGTCATGCGCAAACAATGCATCTGAGCCCAAGGTGGCTGACGCATTTATTACTGGTTCTAGGATGTCTGGCCTCGGCTCTGGGTGTCTTCCGGGAAAGTGGCCGTCTTGATGGCAGTTAAACGTGAATACGCGGCCAACCCCTATCTCTCGTAGGATAATTGGCGTGACATTGCTGGCTGCGCCATTCGCACAGTCTACACTCAATGATAGCTGTCCCCGAGGCTCGACAGTCAGCCTTGACACAACGTCGTTTATATAGTAGTTGACTAACTCCTTTTCTATTCTTAGTGTACCAACGTTATGCCAGTCTGCCAGGTACCCGTCTAGGCCACCCTCGATAATCTTCTCTAGCATCTCCTCCTCATCCCTAGTTAACTCCATACCTCTAGAGTCGACAATCTTGATACCATTATCCCACGGAGGGTTATGGCTAGCCGTGACCATTAGACCGGCCCTCGAACGCGATTTGACGACAGAGTATGACGTCACTGGTAGTGGAGCTGTAGATATAAGTATAGCGTCTAGGCCTCCAGCCATGAGGCCTGAAGCCGCCATACTAGCAAGGAGCGGGCTCGTTGTTCTGACGTCATGACCAACAATAACACTACCCTCTCCCTTTAAATATCCTGCCAACGCCAGGCCAACATTGTAAGCGAGCATAGGACCGACTTTCCGGAGATACCTTCCTCTAATGCCAGCCGTTCCGAAGAGCCTCCCACTGCCAGCCATCTGTGTACCTCACCTCCTCTTTACTGCAGAGTAGACTCCGTCCGGGGGACCTACGTATATCGCGGCGAACGCACCCTCCCTAAGCCTGAACGGCTTAACAAGTACGATTATATCAGGGTTTGATAGATTCACCTCTCTGTTAATACCCTCCGCTATCTCTTTGATTGCCTCCAGCCTGGGGATCTCAACATTGTTCTTCCAGACGCGAGACTCTAAACGGATGGCGAAGGTGCCGCCCGGCATTCTCTCGAGTAGCTCATGCACGGCACTCCTGATCTCCCTTACCTCACCACTAACAACCCTGAGGACCGGTATGGCCCTGAGGACGGGTGAATCTTCGGGTAGCTTATCTTCGAGGATTGCCTTAAGCTCGAGAGGATCATTATAATCGGCCTTTGCAAATATAACATTCTTCTTAACTGCTATTATTATTAATCTGCCGAGCGCGTATCTTAAGTCCTCGATAGCTATATCCTTGTAATCTCTATATGGGAGGAAGGATACTATCAGGTTTATGTCGCTTACCGACGCTCGTCTCCGTCGAAGAAACATCTCTTCCCTGTCCCGAGATTCATGGGGGGTTTAGAAAGGTTTAAAAACCCACAGTCCACTGGAGGTATGTGGAGTGAGCGCTGGCATGACCAATGGACAGCAGGGAATCGGGTATATTGCTAGGGCGCTAAAGAGCGAGCTCTTAAAGATAGGAGAGATCATAGGGAGAATGTCCTCGGGCATCCTGGTGAATGTGACTCCAGAAAATATAGCTGAGATAGTAGCCAAGAACAAGACGGTAGTCCTTCTATTCACAGCAGACTGGTGTGGAAGATGTGTAACCATGCAGAGCGTGTTGATGGATATAGCTAGCAAGACCTTTAAGGATGATATAGTGTTCGGCGTTGTTGATGTTGACAAATCCTATTCGCTGGCAGAGCGATACGCAGTCCAACACATACCCACAGTCCTGATAATAGATGATGGAAAAGTCGTCGACGTTATTGTAGGTAGCACCTCAAAAGAGAAGCTAGTCGAGAGGCTAAAGAAATTCCTAGATAGAGAGTGATGCAATATTCCCTATCGAGAACTAGAATCTAAGAATCCCGCCGTCTCATCCCGAGACATGCTTGGGAAGGCCCTTTGCGAGAATTTTGAAATATTCTTCTCCCTGAGTCCGGCCGGAATCTATAATATTCTTCTATAAATCCTGACATGATTACACCTACAATAATATTTGAGTCTTGACCCACCAATTCATTCACGGCCCTCCATAGAAAAGGGGTGCCGAGAACGCTACAAGCGTTTGACTAGAAGGCCTGAAGAGCCTGAGGGATGAGGTGGCGTGAGATTTGGCTTCGATGATGGAGAAGTACAGCATAGAAGTTATTGCCAAGAAGACAGCCAATATATTGATCTACACTATTCTGGCTCTAGTCTCGATACAGGTGTTTAGCTTCCTAGCTGAGAGCGGTGGGGTCATTGATGTAGGTGGCCTGCTGGAGCTACACCTAGAGATCGAGTACGACATTCTCGTCATTGTTCTGGTTGCTATACTGATTTTAATATCGACGAGGATAGCACACGAGATAAGCCTTCCACCAGGTGTAATAGAGCTCGTCATGGGCGCACTACTCGCGTTCAACGGCGTAGAGGGGACTGAGATACTTGGCCTCCTAGCTGCTATTGGGGCAAATCTCCTTCTATTTATGGCTGGCAGTGAGATTGACCTCTCACTGCTCAGAAGCATCCTTCCCAGAGCTGCCTTAGTCGCCAGCCTTTCTGCCATCCCACCCATTATTGCCACGGCTATCCTCACCACATACTTCTCCCTACACCTGTCCTCAGCCCTTGTTGTGCTGGCAGCCCTATCTGCGACAAGCGTGGCTATAACATACCTGATTCTCTCTACATTCAGGCTACTGAGGTCCCGGACAGGCCAGCTTATTCTCGCCTCAGCAATGATGCTTGACGTGGCAGGTATGATCATTCTTAATATAGCTACAGCTGCTATAAACCCCACGCTAGCTTTCTACGTTATAATCCTTCTGGCAGCCGTGCTCCTATACCCGCTACTCCCACGCCTCTCTGGAACCCCGTTCGAAGCCGAGATAAGACTCATAACTATGGCTGTTATCATACTCGGATTTATAAGCGACTTCATAGGGATACACGGGGTGCTAACCAGCTTCATTCTTGGAGTGGTGGCCTCCGAAACCGTGAGGAACAGGCACATACTCAGGGAGAAGCTAGAGAGTCTTGCTACCGGCTTCTTCACCCCCTTCTTCTTCATAGCGTCAGGCATGAGCATAAGCCCCGATGTTCCCCTAACCTACGCCTCTCTGGCGGTGGTCGGCGGCATACTGTTGGCTGCATCGCGGAGCGGAGTAACATATCTCCTGCTGAGAAGCTCTGGAACAGGTAGGCGGTCTTCAGTCCTAGCAGCCAGCGGCATCTCGCCCCTCCTCACCGTAACAATAATCTCCGCAACCATAGGCTACAGTCTAGGACTGATAGACGAGGTGCTCTTCTCACTTCTCATCTGGACAGTAATAGGTACGATTCTAGGCTCCTTCGCCCTTACAAGGCTAGTCTAATACCCTCGCCCAAGCCCCCTCGTTGTCAACACGTGTAACCCAGATCCTTCCTCCGCCAAAACGGTCTAAGACCCCCCTCACCACGTCAGCCATCTCTCTAACCCTGCGGGAATCCACGACAACATACGTTGCAGGCCCCCAGCTGCTCTGACAAGCCGCCCAAGCACCAGCCTCTACAGCAGACTCTATAAGGGTGGAAACTTCCCTACAACAGTAGATCCCACCCTGCTCCCTACGCCAATACTCTCCCAGCTTCTCGTTAAACCTGTGGAGGTGTCTAAACGCTTCCTCCCACAAGCCATCAGCGATATTCGCCATCACACCCACGAGGACCTCGCGTGAGGCCCACATAGCCATTTCCTCGCTCATCCTAGGCAAGGCTTCCAGAATATCCCATTCCCTCTCCTTAATCTTCCTTATCTCAGGTATGGGTCTCTCCGGAAGCGCCACTATCACCGAAATCCTCCGCGGAACATGAGCCCTAAACACAAGGGGCGGAACCCCACCTTCCTGCGGTCTAAACCCACCGTCTACTATAAACCCTCCAGTAGAGAAGCTATACACGCCCAACGCCGAGTATCTGCCTCTACCCGTTACCTTAGCCAGGAGTACAGGGTCAATTGGCTCGATACCACATAGTTTGAAGACGCCGTAGGCGATGGACAGGGCTAGAGCTGTTGTCGAACCGAGGCCTACGTGGGCGGGAATTTCTTCGGCTATAACCACCTCCAACCCTCCCAACCTGCATCCCAGCCTCCTAGCCTCTCTAAGAGCGGCTCTGGCAAATCGTGCGGCCTCATCCCTCCTACCATCACCCCTTACATTAATGCTGTCTTTAGACTCGGCAACCTCGACTACATATCTAGGACTTTCAAGGGCCATCCCAACAGTACCATATAGTCTGCCTAGACCGCCGTTTATGTCATAGTTGCCCGCGTGAACGTGGCTAGGGCTGGAAACCACTACCTTCAACTCGCTCACCATTTCATAAGAGCCAAGGCCACAACCCTATATTGGGGGCACCTATAGACCCCTAAGATCGTGAGAGTGGTCAGATTGAAGTGGGTACAACCAAAATTCGATGTTGCAAAGCTGAAATCAGTCATCAAAGAAGTGGACAGTTATTTAAGTGAGCGGGACAGGATCAGGGAAGAGGCTATTAAGCTCTCGCGAGACGTTGTTAGGGCATCTGGGTGGGCTATAACCAGCCTGCATAAAGGGGATCTTGAATCAGCACTCAAACACATGGAAAACGCCGAGAGATACGCTGCAAGGCTTAAGAGCCTCCTAGAGCCGTACCCAGAGCTGCTTAACTCTGGATTCGCCAACAACGCTTTCAGCGAGTATGTTGAGGCCAAACTTTTCATCGATATTGTATTGGGTAAGGGGCTCTCAGGCCCTGAAGACCTCAACGTAGGAATAGTACCCTACCTCCAAGGGATAGGGGATCTCGTAGGCGAGCTTAGGAGGCTCTGTCTCGACCTCGTTCGGCACGCTGAATTCGAGGTTGCGTGGAGGCTTCTCGAGATAATGGAGGCAATATATCTTGAGCTGAGATCGCTAGACTATCCAGAAGCACTTATACCCGGTGTTAGACACAAGGCTGACGTAGCCAGGAGGCTGGTGGATGATACGAAGGCCTTGCTAGCAGACCTAGAGTCTCGTCACCGACTAGAGAGTAGTATCAAAAAAATCTCAGGCTTATAGCCCCTCGGCGTCGAGGACTGATTGTGCGGCCTCAAGCCCGGCTCCAAGCCTAACCTTGAATCCTAGCTTAGCCATGCTTCTCTCCAGAGCCCCTATAGTGGCTATAACATCGTTAGCGTCGACTTCGCCCATGTGTCCTATCCTGAATATTGCCCCCTTCAGCTCTCCCAGACCACCAGCCAACT
>WANT01000048.1 GCA_015521685.1 Aeropyrum sp. | reverse complement strand
TATCGAGATTCGTCGAAAAGAACCACTTAGACGGGGACAGGCTGTATAGGGTCTGGCTCGGCGAGCCCTACCAGGAGGGCTTTCTAGAGGACTACTCCCTCCTAGCTCTAGGCCTCCTCTCCCTCCACGAGGCTACTGGCAAGGAGAGGTATATTGAGCTGTCTTACCAACTAGCGTCCAAAATACCAGAGCTGTTCCAGGGAGACGGGGGTGAGCTGAGAGTAAGGAAGGGGGGTCCTATGGAGCTCTTCGACGGCCAGTATCCATCAGGATACTCGGCCGCCCTCGAGGTGATGTTCAAGCTCGCTAGACTCCTAGATGACAGGGCTATGCAGAGGGCTGCAGAGAAGGCCTTGAAAGCGATCTCAGGCCTCATTGCGAGAGAGCCAGTAAGGTATGCCTACGGGCTCGTATCCTTAGACTTCGCCCTAAACCCCTCCTACGAGATAGTGGTTGCACTACCCAGGGAGGATGGTGGGTTGGTTGAGCACGTTGTTGAAGCTCTCTCGAGCACCTACGCCCCCGCGAGCATTATCTACTGGAGACCCAAAAAATCTAAGCTCTCTGAGAGGGCTTCGCATCTTCGGAGTCTAGAAGTGCTGGACGGGGAGACGACAATATATGTCTGTACTCGGGGGACCTGCAGCTTGCCGACGAAAGACGTGGGTCAAGCCATGAAGTTCATAGCTAGCGGGTATGCGATTCGATGCGGAGAATAAAGATTATTTTAATGTATATATCAGACTTATAGTGAGGAGGTCGGTAGAGTCTCGACATGGTTTAAACTGCTGAGAAGACTCTATAGGTTAATGATGAATAGACTAGGATATCTGATTATAGCAACAGGTCTAATAGTATATATTCTTGTTGTAGGCGTTGCAATCATCAAAAGACTGTTATAAAGGGAGGGATAGCTATTGGTTTCTCCTGGACTACAGAAGGTAGGGCTTGCGGCAGCAATCATAGCTTACCCCATCCTAGTGACGACAAGCCTGGTGAAACCACCGTTAATCCTATTGGCACCTCTCCTCTCCGGCCTCATGCTAGCAGCAGCCTCCTCATCGGGGCCAAGAAGTTACTGTCCAGTGAAGCTTGGAGCGGTCCCAGGAGTGTTAGGGCTCGCGGCATCCCTACATCTGGCGGGGAGTGGAGGGCAGGCTGGCCTGCTAGTCGAGTATCTGGGTCTGCAAGAGGTTACAGGACTGTGGGTTGAGGCTCTCTACCACCTAACGACGGTGCCAGCTTTAGGGGGCGCCTTCTTACTCTTGGCATGGAGGCTTGGGATTGCTAAAGGACAGCAAGCCTAGCAAGCCCTCTAGTCAAGGGGATGGACAAAAATTTAGGGCTTTGAGAGAGTGGGATTAGAGCTCTTATCATTTCCTCTTTAGTATCAGAATCCCGGACAGGAGTATGATTACTCCTATGAGAGCCTGGTATATATAGGCTTCTAAGAAACTCTCTGCGGGACTATCTAACCCCCCGCTATTCTCATTAGCCTCGTTAGTCTCTTGCTGTCCCCCAGTTGTGGAGGATGTTTGTGTATTTGTAGGTGTTTGGGTAGTTGTTGTGTTAGTAGCGTTCAGGATCATCTAGCTTGACTATGTCTAGGCTTGTGACTAGGACTGATGAATCCTTTAGCTTAGTGTACCCGGTGTCGATGCTGTCTGAACTATCGCTTACCCAAGCGCCTCCAGTCTTATCTTTTGACGAGCTAAGAGGCTGGCTTACTATAGAATTCGGCACATCTATAACGATTATCTCCTCAATATTTTTGACAGTGGTCTCGACTTTATTGTAGCCAGAGTGGAGTACTCCGGGCGACCATTGCGATAAAACCAGTAGGTTATTATTATCGTCGAGCGTAGCGTCTCGCGTGATTAGAGAACCCTCGATTCCTCGAGAGTACGCTGCTAGGGCTTCACCGCTATCCAAAGACATGGGAACTATGAACTCTTTACTGAGGTCCGGATCGTGCTGATATCCTTGGTACATGTAGCCGGTGGCGAAGACCGTGTTTTCAGCTATTTCTACGGAAGCAAGCCAACCTATCATTTCGTCTTGCTCGGAGAACGAGGTTAGGGTAGCCCAGACGGGCTCCATAGAACTGGTGTTAATCATTAGAGTAACAACGCCGCTATCCCCAGGAGACTCGAGGAAAGTCGAGAGAACTATAGAGTTGCCAGATACGTCCAGCCCTACACCACTTGAACTTAGTTCGCTTCCCCACTGGATTACAAAGACTTTAGATGATACGATGCCTAGGGTTTGTGGCGAAATCTGTAATACAAGCAAGTTTATATTATTCTGCCCGCCTTGTCCACTAGCACCAGAGTAGAAGTTGCCAGCCACGTAAATATAGCCACCGCTGTAAACGGCTTCGAAGATACTTATAGAGCTAGAGGGTGAAGCCGCTATCCTGAAGGACTTGTACTCCTCAAGCTGGCAGTTGCTGGTGAACTTTGCAATGACTAACGGGTCATCAGCATACTTGTCTGCACCGGTCCGCAGTGACGCTATCACGTAGGCGTTGGATCCGTCGTTTACTATTTGGGAGGAATGTAAACCATAAGGTGCAGGAGTTCCGTAAAGTGGCTCTAACAGGAAGCCGCCGTAGCACTTTAGATCGCCCTCCTTGTTGAGGGATACTACGTCGATAGTGGGCCTGGAATAGGAGTTGTACCGGGTGTGCAGAAGAGACCAGACCTGCGTTTCAGGAGGAAGTGCTATATCACCTATACCGCCTCCCCCGCCCGACCTCATCTTACTAACCTCTAAGTCGTTGATGTATTGGTATGAGACAGTCGCGTTGTTGACACCTAGAAATACTAACTTGGTGAACGAGTCGCTAGGAAACAATGCTATATAGCTTAACATGTCTGAGCCGTTCTCATACTCGAGGGTAGCGATTCCACCTACGGCTGTGAGGTCCTCGTTTGAACTAATCTTGATAGGCGATAGAGATAGGTAGTTGTTGGTATCGGTGTTGGAGACGATACCGAAAAGTATGGGCGGCTTGCTCTCCGAGAGCTCTATGCTGTAGCCGGCCGATGCTGGCACAGCTATCAGTGCCACGAGGAGTGTTATGATTAGAAGTCTTAATGGGCTCGAGGAAGCCTTTATTCTACTTAAGACCATTATTCTTAACTCCGCTTCACGCACGAGTGTTATTACTATATATAGTTGTAAAAACTAATATAGTCAAGTATAGTAAATTTATCGAGTCTAACCGCCCGGGGTGGACTCCAACATGCCTCTCGCTGATGATGTCATGAAGAAGCTCCTCAGCGCCTCCGAGATGGATCCCGATTCTTCGACTGGCAGGCTTTTTGCGTACATATATGAGACTGGGCGGGAGGACCTCGCTAGAGCCGCTAGAGAGGCCTATAGTCTCTTTATCAACACCAACGCTCTAGACCCCTTGGTGTTCAAGAGCGCCCTCTACTTCGAGAGGGAGATCGTGGGCTGGGCTAGGAGACTGGCTGGTGGAAGCGAGGAGGTTGTGGGTACTGTAACTTCTGGTGGGACTGAGAGCATAATTCTGGCCGTCAAAACAGCTAGATCCCATTTTGAGAAGAGGGAGGGGCGGAGCGCAGTCGGGGAGGTTGTAGCGCCAGCAACCATACACCCCTCTGTGAAGAAGGCGTCTCACTACACTGGACTAAGGTATATAGAGTCGAGGGTGGAAAGGGATACCAAGAAGGCCCGCGTAGAGGACCTCAAGGAGAATGTGAGCAACAAGACCGCCCTCATAGTCCTCTCAGCGCCAAACTACCCCTACGGAACTATAGATCCCGTGAAAGATGCCGCAGAATATGCGGCAGACAAGGGAATACCAGTGCACGTGGATGCGTGCCTGGGAGGCTATATCCTCCCCTTCTTCGAAAGGCTGGGCATCGATGTACCCGAGTTCGACTTCAGGATAGAGGGTGTAACCTCCATATCGATGGACGCCCACAAGTATGGCTACGCACCTAAGGGTGTATCAGTTCTCCTCTTCAGGGACGCAGGCTGGAAGAAGGAGTCGATTTTCGTAGACCTCGCATGGCCGGGCTACCCCTTCATCAACACAGCAGTCCTATCCTCACGCTCAATAGCACCACTTGCAGCCGCCTGGGCTATCCAGAGCCTCCTAGGAGAGAACGGCTATCTCGAGCTGGCCTCCCACGTAGTAGAGGCTAGGGATGCAATATACTCGGGGCTCTCGAGGCTAGGCTTCGAGAGCCTAGCGCCTATAGAGTCTCCAATCCTTTCACTCACACACCAGTCCGGGGAGAGCGAGGTGCTGAAATTCCACGCAGTAATGTCGGAAAGGGGCTGGGTCATCGGGCTACAGCCGAGAGTCAAGAATCTAGCCCCCCTCAATATCCACCTAACCATAATGCCTGTCCACAAGAGGATTGTGGGCGAGTTCCTCAGGGATGCAGAGGAAGCGTTATCCAGCGGAGTGCCCGAGGACCTCAGAGCCCTGCTCTCCCAATTGGAGCGTGATCCCCTCGCAGCAGCTCTAAAGATAGGGGAGACAAAGTTCGACGCGATACTCATTGCAAAGCTGTTGGAATCGCTGCCTGAGGACCTCGCGAGTGAGATGGCCAAGGAGCTCGCCGTGGAGGTATTCAAGCCGTGAACAGGCTAGCCCTGCTAACAGGGTTGGCAGTCACGGTTTTCGCATCCCAGGCAATATGGGTAACGTTCTCCCCGGCCAGCAGCGAGGTGGCTCGGGAGCTAGGCGTGTCCAAGGAGAGGGTAGGCCTACTAGCCCTAACTTATCCCGCCCTCTTCCTAGCCCTCACCATACCATCTGGAGTTCTTCTGGACCGTAATTTCAGGCTCTGGCTCGCATTCGGCGTTGTAGCTACTGGCCTCTCGGGGACGCTACGTCTCATAGCACCATACAGCTACCTATGGCTTCTAGCCTGCCAGCTCCTCGGAGCGCTCGGCCAGCCCTTCCTGCTAAACTCCTTCGCCCCCTTCGCTAGCCGCGTCTTCCCCGAGAAGAGGGGCCAGGTCGTGGCGGCCCTCAGCTTCGCCATGTACCTTGGGATAATATATGCGCTGGGGACGGGCTACTGGATATACACCAGGCTAGGGCTACTATGGCTCATTACCCCTATAGCAATAGCCAGCCTGTCTGGAGCCATACTATTCTTGAGTTCTATGAAGAACCTACCACTGGTGCGTATGGGCGGGGAGAGTTTCCTCGCCGAGCTGAGGCTCGTCGCCTCCTATAGAGAGCTCTGGCTACTAGGCGTTATACTGGGCTTGGGTGTAGCCCTCTTTGACAACATGTCCATATGGCTTGAGCCAGCGCTCTCAACTGTAGGCATGAGCGATATAGCAGGTCTCTCAGTCGCCCTCGCACTACTCCTAGGCCTCCTCGGGGTCGCGGTAATACCAGGCAGGATAGCGGCCATGGGCAGGAGGACCCTCTACATCAGGATAGTATCCGCAACCGCCATCCTGGTTTTCCTCACCCTGTCGCTGTGGACAGAAAGACTCTCAATAATAGCCCTCATACCCCTCCTAGGACTAGTCATGCTGCCAGCCTATCCGATAATCATGGAGTGGATAAGCACGTTCTACCCGAAGGAGATGCATGGAGCGGCTTCAGGCTTCATAGGATTTGTGTCCAGAATATTCACGGTAGTCCTAGCCAGCATAGCAGTAGTATTCATAGACTCCCCCACCTCATACTTCGCCTTCCTATCTGCCCTTTCGGCTTTGGCACTACTAACAGCAATGATGTTGGCTCCCGACAAATAACAATAATCATACTATAGCCCTGCCTGTGAATACCC
>WANT01000047.1 GCA_015521685.1 Aeropyrum sp. | reverse complement strand
TGGTAGCCTGGTAGGCGTGTATGCCAACATAAACACGCCTCCAGAAATCGGGTTCTCCGGCATCAAGTATTTAGATCTCTATATTGATGTTGTTAAGAAGCCAGGCGAGGAGCCGCTTGTAGTAGACCAAGAACAGTTGGAGGAGTCCTGCAAGGAGGGATTCCTAACTAAGTCCCTATGTAGCGAGGCAAGAACTATGGCTTCCAGAACTGTGGGCCTCCTCAAATCGAGGTATCCGTAGGCATAGGCTATTGCAGTCAAGCTTGTAGAGTAAGCCTGCAAAGAAGGCCTACCAGGTCCTCAGAGCGCTTATCTGCGCTCAGGTAGTTCTGAATAGACCATACTAGGACATTTACAGGTATACTTCGCCAAAGCCATAAATCCCTCCAGTAGCCCTGATGATGTAACCTAAGGCCCGCCACAAGTCTAGGTCTGCACCTCTCTATAGCATCTCTAACAAACTCCACAATCCTTATCAGATTGTGCCTGCTGTATGATATTGACCACGAATGGTAGGGGCTAACCCTTCTATCCAATTCCAAAGTCTCTCCTACCACAGAGTCTGCGATCCCGAAGTCCGCCTCAGAGGGAGTCCTAGGTCGTCTAGCGCTATCGAGGTTTGCCGGTACTATTCTTGAAGGCCAGTCCAGCGGCACTGGGATTCTACCCGACACCCCCTTTGGATTATAGTAGAGGCAGTACGCGAAGTTCCGGCAACCTAGGAATGTATAGCCCATTGATACCAGCAGATCGCCTACTGGTCCTTCTCTACTCGCCACTATCGCCCCCGAGGTTTAAGTCCTAAGCTAATTAAAATATCTTGAGGGTTCCCGCAAAAGCAACTTCAGTTATCTGGATTCCCATTTATTTATTACATTATTGTTTAAGAATATTGATACTTAATATTATAAGAAAATTGTTTTGCACCATTTTCTTTTTACTAGAGTTTCTTATCACTAATACAAATACATATATGCACTATCTTATTTACTAGAAGTATCTAATATAGAACTTATTTTTCTATTAAACTAAATGTAAAACTTAAAAGATCTATGTGTTAATCTTGAAATTCAGATACTGCACCTTGCGTCAAGGGGAGCCTAGTTGTCAAATTCCGATAGCGCGAGCCCAATAGAACTACCTTCCGTCGAATTCAGAAAAATACTGCTGAGCGAATACTATAGCTCTCTTGAGAATCCTACCAAGATTATGACAATCATAGCCGAGTCAATAGATAACATGCTCAGCTTGGGAGCAAAGTTGAAGGATTCAATTCTGCTTAGGATGATTTTCGAAATGTCGAGCGGTATATCTTATGAGCTTCGTCTTTACATGTCGTATCCCTCAGAAAGATATTTTGTAATCTACAACATAGACAGAAGCTTTGACTTCAGCAACATATATTCCATTTTCTACGAAATATTCCTAGTATCTAATGAAATCATAGAAACCGAAATAATGAAGCTCAAGTCGCTCAAGGTGGCTCCGATAGAGATAAAGCATCGAGACGAGCTATTCAGAGTAGTAGATGATATAGTAAAATCGCCGGGATACCCACTAAATATAGCCGAGTTCTCTGAGGAAGTGTCAAAGCCCAAAGATTATTCGGCCGAAATTCAACTTCTAAACCTCTGCATGGAGAGAGCTAAGGAGTCCCCGAAGTCCTACACACCATTCGAGGCTATACTCAAGGCTATTGAGGAAGGCTTTGGAGTGTATGAGGACCTAAGCGGCCAAGTCCACTGTATATTAAACACAGAGGCGGTTAGCACCATCGGCGTTAAGGAAGATTATAGCTGCAAATATCTTTTAATAGTATACGACTCTAGCAGTAAAACCGTCCGAGAAAAAATGTGCAAGGAGAGTGCATCAGAATACCTGGAACACTATACCTAAAGTAGTTTAAATTTAGTTTAGAGAACTCAGGCCTCAGAGTTACTTCTTTTAGCCTTGAGCACCCGGCCTAACAATATTGAGATGCCTCCACCAGCTAGTATAGCCAGATTCAGGGCCAGCAGCCCTAAGCCACTACCTTCAACTACGCCTAGCACGTATCCGGCAGAGGCCCCGAATAGCATTGGTATAGTTAGCAACAACATGTTAAAGCTGCCAGGGATCCGAAGCCTCGCAGCTTTTTGCTCAGACCGGGCTTCATCCCTGACTTTTATTGGACTCTCACTACCTACATTTATTAGACCTCCACAGGAGGGACACTCTTTCTTGTCTAATCTAGCATCGCAAAATGGGCAGTATGGAGAGAGGAATGGGACTCTCTTACCGCAGGAGGGACATTCATAAGCCTCCAGTGTAACATCGAGTCCACACTCCCGGCATCTAACCTTCCCACCACCAAGCCTGAACCTCGATATCTTCAGATAGTGTGTAACAGCCTTCTCGCTACCCGAGGTCATTATAACGAGCTCGCCCACCCTAGACAAGCCTATAGCCTGGTCATTATCACCGCACATTAGAACATAGGAGGGAGGTCGCCCCAACTTATCGGCCACTATCCTAGTAGTAGCCTCATAGGCGTCCACAGATAGAGCTGCATAAGCCTCGGCCTTATCCTTCGATACTCCACTATAGGAGGTGGGTAATCCTTCAGTTGCCGCAATAGAGAATTCAACGCCATCAATCCTTTTGGAACTCTCAACAATTTCTACGCTCTCCTCCACTCTGGATCCGCTCTCGCCCCCAGCCACAACAGACCACCTAACACTAAAGCCCGGCTCTAAACCCACAACATTAATGATACATAAGAGTAAAAAAGGAACATTAGCCTATATCCTTTAAAACTATTCGATTATGACATGATAACATAATACAAAAACCATTTTTTGCGATGGAGATGCTATAGACCCAATCCGGTAGGACTACTAATAACTATCTTACGATTACTTCTATCTCTAGCGGCTCGTCGGGACTCTTTTGTGGGTTCACCTTTATTTTGACTTGAGCATCTGGCTTAACCTTTCTAATCGCGGCCCTTACTAGCGCCGCTGCTAAGAAGGATTCAGGACTTAAGGTGAATGTAATACCTTTCTTGTACAGCAGTCTCGCTGCTGGCTTGAAAACACTATCGTAAATTTTAATCACATACTTGGCATCCTTCTCTACTCCATCCCCAGGTATTATAACCTCGACATTATCGCTAATACCCAGCATTTTGAAGGCTTTACTCATATCCTCCCCAAGGTCCTTTATTTCTCTAGGAACAAACCCTAGCTCCTCCAACATCTCCTCTAGAACCTGGCCTATATCCCTGATTAATAGCTGTGTCATTGCGGCTGAGCCTCTTCCCAGCGTTTTTGTTAAGGCTATTTGATATCCCGCTATAACTGCGTTTATGAGGCCGCTAGGTACTGTTATGTTTTCTTTCAACGTCATTTCCTCCGTCATAATCTATCTATCACCCCAAGCAGTTAGATGGATTGTCTGATTCTTGGTGATTGCTTCTTGATTTCGTACCTCAGCCTACCCAGGACGGCTTTAGCCTTCTCTGCCAATACTATAATCATGTGCTCGCCTCCCAGGTCGTTCAGCAAAACATAGTACCCCGGGAATTCTAGTGTTATCATCTCAGGTTCTCCAAGATTAAGCTCCTCACCCAACTGAGTCGTCGAGCCGTATACCGTTGTTATCATCGCTGCCACAGCGTCTTCATCAATATTTACTCCTCCTCCAATGGCCTTCTCGACGATGAATCCTTCCTTGCTTACTATAAAAGTTGCGGTTACTCCAGGAACCCTCATTATGTCCGTGAGGACTCTACCCACTGCTGTAGACAATTCTATTTCGCCTCACGCGAATCGGGTGATTTTGCATCAAGTGAAAGATTTATAATCAAGTATATATTTAAACATATAACTTAAATAGATAGCATCAACACTGCCTCACCCATCAAGCATGATTAAAAACAATAGACTTTTCTACTGTGTCAAACAAGAGAACATAATATAGTTGTAGCAACCCCATTCAGCCATAAGGGAATCGCGAACCAAGCAGGGTGTAACATCCATTATGGTGAAAACTTGTATTTCGTGCGGCAGGAAAGGCGAGATATTTATCAAGGGATTATGTATAGAGTGCTTCAAGAATAGAATAGGCATAGCTAGGCTTAGAGACAATGAAATCACAGTGGAGATGTGTACATGGTGTGGAAGAGTTAGGATAGGCCATAAGTGGTATTCTCATAAAACCCCCGAGGATGCTGTCGGAGATATTATTGTGAGAAGACTCAAACCTATGCCCTCCGAACACGTAGATAGGGTGGAGGTGTCTGGCTGGGTCCTAGAGTCCAAACTAGATTGGAGGACCAGGGTTGTGGTCGAGCTCAGGGCTAGTGTTGGCAACACCATTATCAGGGATTCGAAGAGCGTTGTAGTTAGGTTCAAGCCGTCTAAATGCCCTGACTGTGTGACGAGAGTAAGCGGAGAATACGATACTCTAGTCCAGGTTAGAGGATCTAGGGCGAGGCAGATAGTGTATAGGGTGCTCGCGAACCTCGGTGGAGAGCTAGGGATTTTAGATGTAGTCGAGACAAGGGAAGGTGTTGATCTTTACTTTTCCCATAGAGGAGGGGCTTCGAGGTTCCTCTCAGCCCTAAAATCTGAGGCCCGTGTAAAGATATCCAGAGTAGAGCACGAGCACGTAGGTCTATCAGGGGGAGGAAGGCGCCGATCCCGCAAAACAATATCAGCGAGAATTGACGAGCCATAAAACCCACGCATGCCGCAACAGTTTAAAGCCCTACAGTAACCTGACAATGATGGCAGGATTCGGGGCACAAATAGATACTATACAAGCAAACCGTGGTAGTGGAGGGGGTACTGTTGCCTGAGGGTGGTGGGGAGCGGATCGAGGAGGCCAAAAAGATACTAGAAGAAACTGTAGCTCTGGCGAAGAGGCTCTACGGCAAGAGATGGATGAATGCCATCCAGATTCTAGAGGATAGGTATGAGGGCGATCCCTACTGGGTACTAGAGCATTTGAGGAGGGAAGCCAGGAAGAGAGGCTTGAACCTATAGACAATCCCAGAAATTGGTAACAGATGATTAAGGGTTTTCAGGACTCTAGAGCACAAATCGTATATTGGCCCCGCTAGTAGGAGCCCGTTCGACTATCGCCGCTTAATTAAGCGGATTGTGGGAACGGGCGTCAGGGGCGGGGCACAACCGCCCAGCTTACCCTCGTAGAGGGTCCTCCTGACGGCGTCTAGCAACCTAGAAAACTTCTCCTAGTGGGCGGTTTTCGTTTTCGAAGGCGGTTCTATATATACTAGTCCGCCTATAGCTTGGCCTGGAAGGCCTCGATTGAATCTGACAAGTACAACTCCACCCCTTCTACCGTGGAGCTTTAGTATTCTTCCCCTGTAGGAGTTCCCATGTTTATCCTTGTATATAGCTATCCCTCCGAGAACCCTGCCTACCCTCTCAGGGGTGTCAAGCACCTTCACCAGGGCGTATGAAGTGTACTGGGTGTTGGTGCCCCTAGCATAGCCCATAATGACTCCCTTGATGCTGTTGGCCTCCACATCTCCACACCCGGCATTCTGTGGGAGTAATTGCTGGGGTTTAAAAAATCAGTGAGGCCGGTTGGGTCAAATGCCTCCCCGCCTAAATAGCAGATAGACGGCGGCTGCAGCTATGGAGGCTGATATTAAGCTTGATCCCAGAGCTATGCTGGCCGTCTCCACCGTGTCATCCTGCATCCCTAGTTCCTCCAGGATTGCATTGACCCTCTCCAACACCCTGCTGGTCAGCGAGGCCTCGCTTTCTACGAGGCTCCTTAGCTCTTCCAGCCCTGACTGCACCTCTGAAATTCTAACCTCAACCTCTCCCACGCTCGTCTCCAACACGGCTATGTTATCGTTAATCTCTACTATTCTTGCATCGAGCTCTCCTAAGCCTGTTGCGATCTCAACGGTTCTAGAGTCTATAACCTCCATTCCCTGAATTAGCTTGTCTACGCCCACCGTGATGTTGCCCACTTGAGTCTTTATGGTAGCTGTCTCCCCGTTGAGCGACTCTATTGCTGCCCCTAGAGCAGTGAGATCTAGCTCAATTTGGCCCACTCCAGTGTCAATTATCGCGAGGCCCTCCTTAATCGCCACCACTTCTCCCGTAATTTGCCCGAGCTTAGAGTCTATGACGACAAGGTTATTCGATATAGAATCTACCCTCTCTATCAGGTCCTCAATCTTGACTAGGATAGTGCTAGTATCAGACTTAATAACAGCCACATCACCCCTTACAGCTTGAACCTCCTCCAGCACGCTGGCTACGTCGGCTGCTATAGCCCTAGCTCTATTATCCAGTATTATAATCCTGTTATTGACATCGACAATCCTGGAGATTATTGGTCCGTCGTCGCTGATTATAACAGCCACATTGCCATCGATCCTGTTGAGGACCTCCACCGCAGATTCCACACTAGATAACAGCTGGTCAACGTCGCCTTGGATCTCAGAGACTCCGCTGGAGATCTCGTCGAGGCGGGCTCCTAAACTCCTGTCGAGGTCCTCTATCATATTCGCTAGGTCAGAGAGGCTTAGCACCTCGACGGCAATGAAGCTATGTACTCCCGCTGAGTCCTCGAACCTCGCATAATCCTCTAGACTAGTCTTTTCTAGAGTCCTGGCTACTATAGAGTAGCTGCCGGGCTCGTCGACCTGCAATTTTAGCACATAGACTCCCGTACCATCGTACACTACTTCGAGCGGTCCTAGGGGCGTCTGCCCCGTATCCCCTGCCTTGTAGAGCCTTGCCGATATTAGGTTTACGTCAGCCAGCTGGGATCCAGAGAAAGTGTAGAGGAAGCAGTAATAGGTCTCTCCCACGGCCACGACCTCTGGGCATGAGAACGCTATGTTTACATCTAGCCTGTCGAGGATAGTTACGTCCAACTCAATATCCTGAACGGCTAGAGACGATCCGTCGAAGTAAACGATCCTAATGAACATCGTATAGTCTCCGCCAGAGAGATAGTCGGGGAGGAAGAACCTGAGAGTTAGGGGGCCGTTCTTGCCTACGGGCCTCTCAGCCAGTGTTAGCCCCTCTAGATAAATGTTTACACTGTAAACTAGAACGTTATCATTTATAATTAACTCGTACGTCCCTCCCTCAACCATTATGAGCTGGCTTAGAGATACTGAAAGGGCATTAGCCTCTGTCGATGCTAGTGGGGTGAGTATGAGTAGAGGTACTAGTAGAGCCGTGGGCAGCTTGTAGAAAGCTAGATTTCCTGTCATAGATACCCCGCCACACTACCCGGGCTTGAATGGTAGCCGGGCGGGGATTCGAACCCCGGTCACGGGGTGTCCCCCCGGCGGCCCTAGAGGGCCAACCTGGGCCAGAGCCCCGCATCCTGGGCCGCTAGACGACCCGGCTATACTCCAGCCTTTGGAGCTGGAGCCGTGGGTTTAGAATAAGGTGTTTGGGGGATTTAAGGTTTTACTAGATAAGTTACTTTACGCGATGTTAGGGATGAGCAGGAGCGTGGAGGAAGCATTCGAGAGGATGGTTCATACCTGCAAAGAGCCGTCAGAGGAGTGTGAAAAAGCTCTGGATGAATTCCTAGAGGAGGCTTGCCGCGAAACCGGTGGCTGCCAACAGAGAGGCTCGGGTCGGAAGAGGTATAGAAAGCCTGGTGGGTACTCCTGGGTTGAAGAGGTTATTTCTAGGGGCGTTCCAGATGGTAGATCCAGGCTTATACTATACGTTCTAAGCCGATATCTTCTCAACGTTAGAAGACTCTCTCTAGAAGAGGCGGAGGCTGTGATAGATGACTTTTTGAAAGCTAGCTGTGCCAACCATGGGAACTGCTCTAAGATCTACAAGTCCTGGGTTAGAGGAGTCTTGAGGAGGGTTAGTGAGGGTGGGTGGATGCCCTGGTCGCTAGAGAGAATCCGCAGGGAGGATCCAGAGCTCTATAATGTGTTAAAGAGCGTGGGTCTAGCTTCAGGAGGAGATCGTTAGCCCTTCTCACCCACAATATCTACTTCTACTCTGATGCAACCACCCATTTACTACTGGGTAGTGGTAATGTCGGGTCCAGCTCGCAGTATAGTGTAGAGAAGCCTTATAGCCACCAGCTAATCCCATCTTTCATCTTCGGCTGATAGTATGAAGCACGTAAACCTAGCAATACTATCGCTTCTAGCCCTAGCCATGCTAGCCGGCACAGTAGCTTCAGCCCAGGAGCCTGGACAAGAGGGCATGAGCCTCCTGGCCAAGGCTATTGGAGCCGGTCTTGCCGTCGGCTTGGCTGGTATAGGTGGTGGGTACGCTGTAGGAGTTGCTGGAGCAGCAGCAATTAGCAGCGTGACTGAAAAGCCTGGGATGTTCGGTAGGGCTCTACTATTCGTCGTCCTAGGAGAGGGTATAGCTATCTATGGTCTCTTGATAGCTCTTATTCTCCTCTTCGTCGTGTAACAGCGGAGAGACGTACGGGATGGAATCTCCCGGGAAATTGTTTTTTACTATCTAGCTATACACGATCTCCTTACTCTGGGGATGGGGGCTGGCTAGTAAGGCTCCTTCTAGGGAGAAGTGGAGTTCAGAGTTCCCTAGATGGTTCGACTGGGTCCTCGAAGCAGCTGAGGTTTACGATTACGGCAGATACCCTGTGAAAGGCATGGGCGTTTGGATGCCTTATGGCTTCCAGATAAGGAGGGCTATTCTTGACCTTGTCAGGCGCCTTCTAGATTCTACGGGGCACGAAGAAGTCCTATTCCCCCTCCTTATTCCTGAGGGGCTACTCAAGAAGGAAAGCGAGCATATACGGGGGTTTGAGGATGAAGTGTATTGGGTCACTCACGGGGGTCTTGAAGAGCTGGATGTTAAGCTGGCGTTGAGGCCCACAAGCGAGACTAGCATAACCTTTATGGAGACGTTTTGGATAAAGAGCTACAGGCAGTTGCCAAAGAAGTACTATCAGATAGTCAGTATTTTCAGGTATGAGACTAAAGCCACCAGGCCTATGATAAGGCTGAGGGAGGTAACAACCTTTAAAGAAGCCCACACAGTGCATGAGACTTTCGAGGATGCAGAGCGCCAGGTCCTCGAGGCAATAGAAATCTATAAGAAGATATTCGACGAGCTCGGCGTACCATACCTAATCTCGAGAAGGCCGGACTGGGATAAGTTCGCCGGAGCACTCTACACTATAGCGTTTGACACTGTGATGCCCGATGGAAGAGCTCTGCAGATTGGTACAGTGCACCATCTCGGCCAGAGCTTTACAAGGGCGTTTGACTTCAAGATACAGAGGGCTGACGAGAAGCTTGACCACCCTTGGCAGACTAGCTATGGAATCAGCGATAGGGTCGTTGCAACTGTAATATCTATCCATGGAGACGACAGAGGGCTTGCCCTCCTACCCAGCATAGCGCCAGTCCAGATCGTTGTAATACCAATACTCTCAGGGAGTAGCGAAGAGAAAGAAAAGGTTTTAATTGAGGCTCGCGGCATTGCGAATAGGTTGAGGTCCTCCGGGTTCAGGGTTAGCGTAGACGATAGGGATTGGGAGAGGCCCGGAGCCAAATTCTACTATTGGGAGGCTAAGGGAGTCCCACTCAGGATAGAGGTCGGCCTGCGGGAGGTGGAGTCAGGCGAAGTCACAGTGGCTCGCAGAGACACACTAGAGAGGGTGCAGGTTAGAGTGGATAGGCTTGAGGACGAAGTACGGAGGTTACTGGAGTCTGTTGAAGATGGGCTCAAGGAGAGGGCTAAGGACGACTTCAGAGCTAGGATACTTAGGACTTCAAGGCTAGACGAAGCGGGAGAATGGGTAGAATCGAGGAAGGGTGTGGCTGAAGTTCCCTGGTGCGGTAGGGAGGATTGCGGCCTAAAGATGGAAGAGGAGGTTAATGCCAAGATCTTGGGAACACCCTGGCCGCATGAGGTGGTTGAGGGGCTCTCATGCGCTAGGTGTGGAGCACCCGCAGTGGCGTATGTCAGGCTGGCCAAGACCTACTAATATAGAGGTGAGCCCAGCGCGCTCCACATATAAGTATCCTCCCATTACCACCCCTAAAGAGAGGGTGTGGTAAGGAGTGCCTAAGAAGAGGGAGAGTAGGGGGCGAAGGAAGGGCGCTAAAGGCAAGTCAGGAACTGTCCAGTGTGACAACTGTGGAAGGATGGTCCCGGCCGACAAAGCAATATGCGTAACCAGGATGTACAGCCCTGTGGATCCGCAGCTTGCAGAGGAGCTAGAGAAGAGGGGAGCTGTGATAATGAGATACCCGGTGACCAAATGCTACTGTGTTAGCTGTGCAGTCCACTACGGCATAGTAAAGATAAGGCCAGAGGAGCAGAGGAAGCCCAAGGGCTTCCAACTATAGCATAGAACAGCTTAAACAAGCTACCCACCTAGGCTCCCTTCCTTCCCATGGTTGGCTCAAGACTTACTAGTCCCTAACCAACAAAAATCGTTTATACAGGGTGGTGTGTGGCGGGGGATAGAAAGCCGGGCCTAGTAGATACCCTATGGAGTCTCGATTTGATTGCTTCTAGGATCTACAGAGCCCACTCCGAGTTCGTGCTTGCGGGTCCCGCAAGCCTCTGGCTACAGGGTCTCAGAGTAGAGCCTAAACCCTACTTTATTGTAGTTACTAGTAGGCAATTCGCGGGCGACGTCTCGCGAGTCCTGAGGATTGGGTCTACGGTAGTCGAGTGGGAGGGGTGGTGGTCAGCGGTATCTTCAGGTAGGGAGGCAAGGCTTAAGTTGAGAGGTGCCGACGTGGCTGTTCTAACAGATCCAATACTCGAAGACTCGGGAACACGTACGGTTTTCCCGGCGGGCGAGTTAGCGAGAGAGTCCAGTATTGCCATCGTTAATAACCAGCCGATAAAGCTGGCTCCCATAAGCTTCGAGGCCGCCTTATGGGACGCTTCTGGGGGTTCTCTTCCATGGCGGGTAGGAGGGCTTGGAGGAACAGCGAGGAAATAGCGGCTAGGATACTCGAGAAGGCTGGTTTTTCTGTTGTTGACTTCCATGTGCCTGTTATAGAAGAGGGTATTGAGGTAGGGGAAATCGATATTGTTGCCAAGAAGGATGGTGAGGAGTATGCTATTGAGGTTAAAGCTGGTATGGCTGATATTAACGCTGTTCGCCAGGCGTATGTTAACGCAGTGATAGCTGGCTTAAAGCCCATGATTATTGCTCGCGGCGCTGATGAGGCGGCTCGCAAGCTGGCCGAGAAGCTCGGGGTGAGCCTGATAGTGCTTCCGGACGTGGTTGTCTCGTCGACTGACGATATTAAGGAGATTGTTGAGGAGGCTGTAGAGCAGGCCCTCACCGACCTACTGGAGCCTCTCCTCAGGTGTAGGGAGATTGGCGATGAGGATAGGAAAGTGCTAGAAGCACTGGCAATGTCTCAGGGAGGCTTTCGAAACGCTGCAGAGTATCTAGGCCTGTCTGTTGAGGAGTTTGCTAAGCGCGTTGAGAGGCTGAGGAAGTCTGGGCTGCTGCCAAAGGGGTCCTCAAAGAAGATGCGTATCGCAGCCCTGGTAGCCCTAGTGGGTTGCGAGCGCCTGGGTGAGAGATCGGGTGTAGCTAGAGCCTAAGCTTCCTCCAAGACATAGCTTCTAGGGTATATGTAGGACGTGGAGAAATGGTAGCCCATACTTCTGGAGGCCTCCCGGATCATCTTGAAGGCTAGCTCGAGCTTCGCCCTCTTAGTCGATGAGAAGCCTGTAGGTGCCGACTTGTGTGTTGCTACCGGCTCTCTCGAGAATCCAAGTAGGTGTACTTCTTTAGCTTTCATGGCCGTGGCTAGAATAGCAGCTCTATCACCGTCCGTGAAGCCTAGAGGGCCTAGAATACAGTTCGTGTGGGGCCAGACTTGTGTAGTGTAGATTATTGTTCTATCCTGGTGATGCTGGGGGCCTGGAGGGCTAGACCACCAGTTGTCACCGTGCAGGTGTTTAAAGAATACGCGGGTAAATACCAGGGCTACACTATACATCAGCGGGTCTAGATCACCATCGCCAGTAACGTAGTCTAGTACCAAGCCGGAGGCCCGGGCCCAAAGCACCGCTGACTCAGGGCCAGCTAGGGCGTCACAGTAGGGTGGCTTGCCTGGCTTCAGCATTTCCGGCCCTATTATGCAAACACGCTTGCCCCTGACACGGTTTTCTAGCCAGTACAGGCTCTCACAGGCTCTGGCACAGTCTAGTCCGAGCCCTGAAGCCCTGAGTTGGGAGAGGACCTCGCGATCCCTTGGATAGCCCATTGCGGGCTCGACTAGCCTGGCGTAAATCTGTCCTATCGGGTCAAGCCTCTCCAACAGCCTTTCTAATATCCTGCAGAACACGCTCAGCACCTTCAACCAGTTCTCCGCGGGCCGCCGCGCTCCTCCTTACACATCTAAATAGTTCTTCTGAATAGATTAGGGATCTCCCGGACAGGTATTCAGGTAGCCCAGCCTTAACCTTGCTAGCAAGCACTAGGAGCTCCACCAGGCACCCGTAAGCCCTAAAGTATGGAATCCACGTCGATGAAGCAACCTCCTCCAAGCCTCCCACACACATGAACCATACTGAATGCCTTTCCGAGCGGATCTCTCGAGCCGTGCATAGATACCACGAGCCGAGGCTCGTGTCCGGCTTGGGGCATGAGTCTTCATATTCCACCTCGTTTTCGAGCTCGTGGTAGAAGCTCTTTAGGAAGGCCATTGGGTCTGAGGGAGATAAGAGCATTATTTTGCTGCCATCGGGATGTCTCTGCAGGTGTTTCAGGAGGCCTGCGCCCCTATACACCCTGAAGAGCCATTCTTCTCCTGACCTCATCACCCCCAGCGGCATGGAGTATTTGATGTCGCACGTTAGGGCGACAAACTCTAGCCATACTCCTGATGGCAGCACGAGGGCCCCTCCTCTCTATAATAGAGTCAGGAGGAATTGAAGGCTTCATGGGTGGAGGACGTAGAATGGCGGGTGAGGACCTGAAGCGCCTTGTCAAGGGCTATGCTTTGAGGGATGCGGTCAAGCATGGAGGGAAGGCTAGTGTGGGGAGTATTATGTCTATGCTGTTGGGTGACCACCCAGAGCTGAGGCCCAGGGCCAGAGAGATAGCCATGGTGGCTGGTGAGGTTGTGAGTGAGGTTAACTCCATCAGCCCCGAAGTACAGAGAAGGATACTTGAGGAGGAGTACCCCGAGCTAGCCGAATTTAGGGCTTCTGGTAGGGCTGAGGAGCGGTCTCTGCCGCCACTTCCGAACGCTATGGAGGGAAAGGTTAGACTGAGGTTCGCCCCAAACCCCGACTTCGTTATACACATGGGTAATGCTAGACCAGCCATCATAAACCACGAGTACGCCAAGATGTACCGAGGAGCCCTTATTCTGAGGTTTGAGGACACGGATCCAAGGACTAAGACTCCGCTGAAGGAGGCATACGATCTCATAAAGGAGGACCTCAAGTGGCTAGGCGTTTCGTGGGATGAGGAGTATATCCAGAGCCTGAGGATGGAGGTTTTCTACAAAGTAGCCAGAGAGGCGATAGCTAGAGACTGCGCATACGTTGATAACTGTGGCGATGAGGGTAAGCGGCTTCTATCGGAGGGGAGGCACTGCCCCTCAAGAGACTATCCTCCAGAGGAATCTCTAGAGCTATTTGACCGCATGCTTGATGGTGTGTTCGGCGAGGGCGAGGCAGTACTGAGGATGAAGACCGACCCCCGCCACCCTAACCCGAGTCTCAGGGACTGGGTAGCCATGAGAATAATCGACACTGAGAAGCACCCTCACCCCCTTGTAGGTAGTAGATATGTTGTGTGGCCGACCTATAACTTCGCAGTAAGCGTTGACGACCACCTAATGGGCGTGACTCACGTGTTGAGGGGTAAGGAGCACCAGCTCAACACCGAGAAGCAACTGGCAGTTTACAGATGCATGGGCTGGAGACCACCCGAGTTCATACACTTCGGCAGATTGAAGCTCGAGGGCTTCATCCTGAGCAAGAGCAAGATAAGGAAGTTGATCGAGGAGAAGCCAGACGAGTTCCTCGGCTACGACGACCCCAGGTTCGGCACCATAGCGGGGTTGAGGCGGCGGGGAATACTTCCGGAGGCGATTAGAGAGGTTATTATGCAGGTTGGCGTGAAACCCACAGATGCCACTATTAGCTGGGCCAACCTGGCATCAATCAATAGGAAGCTTTTGGATAAGAGGGCGGATAGGATAATGTTTGTAGAGGACCCAGTTAGGCTCAAGCTATCCCTGAGTTCCTCTAAGTGTCTCGAAGCCAGGATACCCTATCACCCGGACAGACCTGAGCGGGTACGGGCTATAGAGGTCTGTGATGGGGATTCAGTATTGCTCAGCCGGTCAGATTACACATCACATCAGCAGGTTAGGCTCATGGGACTATCAAACTTCTCTATAGAGGATAGCGTGCTGGTTGAAACTGACCCCTCACTAGATCACGCTAGAAGGATGAAACTGCCTATTATTCAGTGGGTCAAGGCGTCCGAGGCTGTCAAAACTGTAGTGCTCGAGCCTGTCGAGCTTAGTCTTAAGTCGAGGAGTGGCTACTCAGAGGGGTCGATAAGGGGTTACGGCGTGGATTCGAGGCTTCAGTTCGTAAGGTTCGGTTTTGTGAGGGTGGACTCTGCTGGCGAAGAGTATACCGTTATCTATACTCATAAGTGAATCAATTCAAACACACATGAAAAGCTTTTATATCTATAGTGGATACAGTTGGCAGTGGTCGAGGATGATGCAGCGCCAATGGATATCCTGAGATTCGATCTTTCTCCCCGAGAAATACCCACTTCATGGTATAACATACTACCAGACCTTCCGGAGGAAGTTCCTCCGCCAATAGATCCTAGGACTAGGGAGCCTGTCGACCCAGCACTCCTCACAAGACTGTTCCCAAAGACTCTAGTCCAACAGGAAGTCTCCAAGGAGAGATTCCTAGAGATACCAGCAGAGGTTCTAGAGGCATACCGTAGCTTCGCTAGGCGTCCCACACCGCTATTCCGGGCTAGGAACCTCGAGAAGGCTCTAGGAACCCCGGCAGAGATATACTACAAGTATGAGGGAGTCACACCAACAGGAAGCCATAAGATCAACACCGCACTCGCCCAAGCCTACTACAACAAGCTTGAGGGAGTGGAGAGGCTCGTTACAGAGACGGGTGCAGGGCAATGGGGGTCAGCACTTTCAGCAGCCTCCTCGTACTTCGGCTTAAAGACTAGGGTTTACATGGTGAGGGTTAGCTATATGCAGAAGCCGTACAGAAGAACCTTGATGGAGCTTTTCGGGGCAGAGGTATACCCGAGCCCTAGCGATAAGACCAGCTTCGGGAGATCGCTACTCAAGGAGGACCCTAACCATCCTGGAAGCCTGGGTATAGCTATAAGCGAGGCGATAGAAGACGTTCTAGGAGACGAGAAGGCCAAATACAGCCTGGGCTCCGTGCTCAACCATGTACTCCTACACCAGACAGTCATAGGTCTGGAAGCTATGAAGCAGTTCGAGGAGGCGGGAGTTTCTCCGGACATCATGATTGGAGCTGTTGGGGGTGGGAGCAATTTCGCCGGCTTCACCTACCCGTTCATCGGTGAAAGGCTTAGGGGCTCGAGGAATACGAGGTTTATAGCCGTAGAGCCGCGGGCAAGCCCTTCTATGACCAGGGGTGTTTATGACTATGACTTCGGAGACACCGCTGGCATGACGCCCCTCCTCAAAATGCACACCCTGGGCCACAAATACAGGGTACCCCCTATTCACGCAGGCGGCCTTAGGTACCACGGAGTCGCGCCAACACTAAGCATTCTAATCAACCACGGTATTGTAGAGCCGCGAGCATACCACCAGACCGAGGTATTTGGGGCGGCCCACATGTTTACAAAGGCTGAGGGTATTGTGCCCGCCCCGGAGAGCGCGCACGCAGTGAAGGCTGCCATAGATGAGGCTCTCAAGGCCAAAGAGTCAGGGAGGAGAGTTGTAATAGCCTTCAACCTAAGCGGCCACGGCCTCCTAGACCTACAAGGATATAGAGAGTACCTAGACGGGTCCCTACAAGACTTCGAACCAGAGGAAATTCCAGCAAAAACTAGAGGACGTAGTTAATGTGATAATACAAATAGGCAATACCAAGAGTCCAGCTTTTTGCCACTCCTTAGCTAATAGTTGCCGATTGCTCAAGTAGGGGGGTATGAATGGATATCCTCCTAATAACCCCCACTCCTATAAGTTTTTGTATTTGAGTAAGTTAGAGCTGTTAGGGGTGTTTTAGTTATGCAGGAGAAGTCAAGGTTAACTGAAGGTCTGGGTGCTCTACTTATCGTCCTCGGCTTAGCCCTAGTCGTCTTCGTCTTCTACGTCTCTTACCAGTCGTTTAAGACGTACGAAATCGAGGTAGCTTCAGGCAGCAACCTACTAGAGGCGCTAGCGTTTAACAGTGGCGTGCTCATAGAGCTGCTGGTTAAGGTAGCTTTCCTGGCGTTATCCCTGGCTGCTGGTTCCGTTATCATGTCGAGGGGGGCTGACCTTCTTCGAAGGTGTCCCAAGGAGTAGCCATACCACCCAGAAGTAGGGTTTGAGGTGGCCTAACCTAGTGAATCTCCTAGAGTTCCTGATCTATGCAGGAGGAATATTGTTGGTAGCTATGTCAGCTTATCCGCTTTACGCGTTCGCCCTAGACGTAGTAGAAGGGGCGATCGTACTAGACGTTGTTGAGGCTGAAGACGGTGTGGTGATAGAGATTGAGTATGGATCCCAGATACCATTGAGTGATGCCACGATAATAGTCGAGGCCGGTGGCTTCGAGTACCTAGGCTCGGATACCCTTCTGGAGGAGGGTGATGTGCTATCCGTCACAGTACCTATCGACCAAGCTCCCAACATTCGGTCCATAACCGTGTCAGGTTACATTGGAGGGCTCTTCGAGCTAAGGGTAGAGCTAGACGTGAGTGGTGAGGTGCTAGGCTATGGCCGGGGATGAGGCCCTACGCTGGATTGCGAGGTTTGCCAGGGCTATAGTATTAGGGGCTATTGACATGCTCATAATTGTAGCCATATTCTACTATGCTTTACCCCAAATCATCTCAGGCCCCCAGGAACTTGCTGGAGCCACGGTTGAGCGGGAGGGTGCTGGCGTCGTAATAGTGTCCATCTACCTCCTCTCAATAGCGGCTAGAGCGCTTAGGGGCACCGTACTCTCCCCCGTCTTTAGGTCCTCGGCCCTAGTTATGGGGCTCTTACTAACCCTCTCTCTAGTCGGGTCAGGCGTCATTCAGATCGAGCAGGAACTAGGCCAGGCTTACGCTAGGATCTCGCTCGACATTTCACCCATAGTGGGACTCATTTTAGGCTTCATAATAGCCCCCAGCATAGTCGCCTACTTTATAGGATACCTGCTCTGGATTGCGTCGAGAGGCCGATAAGAGGCCGCCCACTAGTATATTAATTACGGGTGGACACCTACAGCCGGGATAAGGTAGTGATGACGTCTGCCGCATCCGAGGAAACTGTATTCCGGTGAGGCTCGAACCCCTGACTGAGCTCCCTTCTAGACTCGGTATATTATAATTTATCTCCCCTCCCGGGCCCCCACATACTCACCGAAGGGCAAAGCCTTGCAAGCGCCATGACTGCCTAGGGGTGTACTGCAGTTGGCAAGACTTGTACGTGGCTCCGAGGCTGCAACAGTAGCTCTTGCAGTCTTGTTCGCTCTCCTCTCAATATACTTCTTTGCAAACGCCATGTCCCTCATAACCTTGGAGGAACCTCGAGTCGCAGCCAGCATTTTGGCAAGCCTGATAGGGCTAGCTCTCTTATCAGCCTCCGTCAGCCTCGTCAGAATACTGCTGTTGTCTAGAATAGGCTCTAGCGAGGAGAAGAGAGGACTAGAGGAGAAGCGATGATCTATGCATCAAATCCGTGGCTCTGAACCAGAGGAGCCTGCCAGAAGATAGGACTCCCAGAAGGCCGCCCCAGTAGCTGTGCAACACAACCCTACTCCCAGTAGGAGGCCGACCTGGTTCTCTCAAGTCCGCTGGTGGGCTCACCGAGAATAGCCTTCCATCCCAGCCTGTGCCCGCCAGTGTGGACGCCTTTTCTGCAGCACTAGCCAGCGTGACAATAGTCTCGAGCCGCCTTAATCCTCTCAGGATGCCAGACTTGCGAGTAGCCTGCCTAGCCAGCCCGCGCTTGTATATCTCTAGCTCTAGCCTACGAGCTCTGTATGCGCTGTCTAGCACCGCCACTACAGTGGCAGCGATGTGAGGCTGCTCAGAAATGCGGTCCAGTAGCCTGAACCTCCTAGTTACACCTACCTTGACACTAAGGCCTCCCTGGCTTGGGAATCCTGCTAGGTATACTGCATACTCGGCTTTCAACTCCTCGTCCAGGGCCCTGCAGGCTTGCAGACCCCTAGATCCTCCACTGAAGCACTCGTCATAGAGGAACCTGGGGCTCCTCCTATGCTGCCTACAGTACCCTCGTGCGTTTTGGGTGCAGTATATTCTATGCAGTGGATCGTCCCTCCTATCTAGAGGACCACTGTGCCATCTACAATACTCACTCCAAGGCTCCGGAGATATGGAGACCTCCTGCCCCCTCTTAATTAGGACAGCATCAGGCGTAGGCGGGCTATTTGCTATTACACCCTCAAACTCGAGACTATAGGTTTCTAGCTTGAATACCTGGCTCCCCGAGATAGTCATCACCTCAACTATGCGATGGCCCTCAGGGTGGAGCCTCTTGTGAACAAGTCTCGGAACTAGCACAGCTACACTCCACCCTTCAATATCTCTATGTTGAGGATCAGCCCAGCGTCTCCTGCATATGCAGCAACGCGGTTGCTGGTATAAGATGATAGCCTGTCCTATATCTTAGCTCATATACAAGTTCGTAGCTAGCCCTCTCTACTAGCCAGAACCTGACCCTGTCTTGGGAGGGCTCGAGGTCCTCGAGTCCCGAAGACGAAATAGCATCTCTATACCCATCCAACACAGCCTTGAATGACTCTTCTACCCACCCTCCCAGCCTCTCCCTCGCTATGTCTATAGCCTCCCAGAGGTCGATGCCGCTGGAGGTTTGGGCGGCTATAATTGAGGCGTAGTCTATACTTCTCGATATAGCTGCCAAATCCCGTTCCGGGTGCTCTAGCTCCATGGGCGAGGCTGGATCCCTAGACGGCTCGCCTTCAAAATCCGTCAATACCGTCCTACCATCGCCAGTAACGTAAATTTGGTAGAGGTGAAGGTCTCCATGTGTTTGTACCAGCAAGCCCTCGCCTAGAGCTGGCCAAACCAGCTCTGATAACTCCTTCAGGGCTGCTGCTGCCTCATTAACGATCTTCCGCTCTTCCCTAGCCAAGTTCTTGGACAGGCTGGCAGAGATTATCGATCTCTTCTTGAGTCTCTCCACCCATCCTGATATCTCTCCATGAGAAGGTCTCCTAGGCTTGCACCAATCATAGCTGCATTTAAACATGGATGCATGCAGAATCGCAGTCGCTCTCCCCACAGATGACGCTATGCTCGGTATGATGGGCCTCCCATACCTCAAAGTGTTTATAGCGGCATCTATGAATAGTGTAGCCGCTGTAACTCCATTAACATATTCTGTAACGATCAGGTACGGAGAACCTGACAGCAAAGCCCTGCATAAAGGCCGAGGAATTATCGGGAGAGAAATGCTCGAGAGGTAGTCCAGCATCATCCACTCGCGGTCAGCGGGCGGGGGCCTCTTATACACCTTGATTGAAAGATCCCCTAGAGGCCTCGTCCTGGCCCTGACAACGGAGGTCCTCGGCCCAGCCCACTCTAGAGATGCCTCTATAACGTCGAATCCGCCATGCTTGCACTCCACACTAAGACCTGGTAGGCCCCCCCTCAGCAGTATACTACCCAGAAAAGAAGCGTCGCTCTCAGGCTCGAGATCAGACTTGTATAGAAGGCTGTGGAGGGGCTCCTCGCAGCCCATCCCCCTAACTAGAGCCGTCTCGCCATCTAGCTGGCTACAGGAGTAGCTTCTGCAGCCCCAAAACCATGGTTTGGAAGCCAACTTCCCACTCAAATCCTCTGGGCATCCCCCACTTGCCATACTCATCTTGCCCGCACCTCGGAGGCCCTAGCACGGAGGTATGCCGAGAGGTCGTGTGGGTGTATGCTCTCAAAGCTGAGGGCCTCGACCTCAATAATAGCGTCTTCCGGCATGTAGGGTATGTTGGCTATCCTCCATGCCGCTTCCCGGACTATATCCTCTACGAACATCGGCTTGGAGAATGCAGCAAGTATTAGGCCGGCCTCATGCCTTTTCTTCAGCAGGGTTATAGTCGGCGCTGAAAAACTTGAAAAAAGCTCCCTGGCGAGGTCCTCGATCCGCACCATAACTCTCCTCGTCGTGACTGTCCCCCTGAGCACAGCCTTCTGGCTGTGCGAAGGCGCTAGCTCAGGATCCAACCCCTTAATCTCCGCTATGGTCTGCCGAGCGCTGGGGCAGACTGTCATGCCTCTAGCCTCTACAGAAACCCTCCAGAGCTCCTCTCCGCCCCTAGTCACCGAGACCTCTACCTCAACATCAACAGGCTCCCTGCTGGCTAGGCCATGGAGCCACTCGACCTTGACGTAGTACAAAGTCTTTGCCACGACGGAGGATTTCGCTGCGTAGGAGTGCCTCTCCAATAACTCCCTGCCTATCTTTCTCAGCAGGTCCTCAATGCTCCTAGCCCTCCTATCAGAAATCACAGACTCGATCGCCTCGATATTACGCGAGAGATGGACTCCCCTCTTTGAAGGTTCTAGATCGACATAAGCGTCAAGCTCCAAATCAAGCGCTAAGGGGCCTTCTGGTGACTCCAGCACAGCCCTTTTTCTAACACCCCTAAAGCCTACCCTCTCCAAGTAAAGCGGCTTGTCGGGAGTCAGGTCCTGGACGTCCATCTAGATAGCACCTCTAGGGATATCTCAGCCGCCGCCACTGGGTATTCTATGCCTACAGCTTCAAGGACTTCGGGGCGAACCTCGCCTAGCAGGCCGAGGACCTCGCCTCCAGACTTAAGAATTGCAGTCCTGCCTTCCATCATCATTGGATGCCTAGCCTCATCCACGGAGTAATCAACTCCAAGGATATCCAGGATTGAGTATAGAGGGGCCTGTACATCCTCGAATCCTGCCTCGTCGGAGAGAACGGCTAGTGCTAGCCTGAGGTCGTCTTTTGGGGTACCCCCATCGAGGTAGACTGCCTGGCCCGCCTCGAATATCCTCACGGGCTTCTTCCTATGCTGATTCTCCTTCAGAGTCAGCAGTATCGTTAACAACAGAGTTGGCCTTAGAACACTGTACTCCTGCTGCACTGGGTTAAGTACCTCTACAGAATAGTCCTTCATACCCGCGATCTCAACCATCCTCGGGCTGGTTAATATAAGCTGGACTGTCTCGGTAAACCCTAGCCCGACTAGGAGATCCCTGACACCCCTATAAACCCTGGTCTCCCATGATAGGCTGCCGCCGTGGAACTTCCCAGGCCATCTGGGCCCCAGTGCTTCATACCCTACAGATATAGCCACATCCTCTATGAGATCTATAACACCAATTACATCAGCCCGGAATGGCGGGACCCTAACATCAACCACTCTATCATCTCTAGGTGTGGCCCTATGCCTCATCCTCTCTAAGTGTGTAGAAACCTCTTCAACACTATAGGAGACCCCTAGCACCCTCTCTACATCTCCCACACTAAGCTCGAAGCTCCCCTCCTCCAGTAGTGGCGTCCTGCTCCAAACTGCTCCGGGCCCCTCGATAGACACCTTTCCTACTCTAGCCCCTCGTCTCTCCGCCAGGTTTGAGACAATAATATCTAGGGTCTTGGCCACAGCGTCGGGCCGTGTCCCCGTCACATCTATAAATAGATCCCGGGTTCCCGGCTCAACCCTTGTGACCTCTGAGTTTATGACGGGAGGTGCCGCTATCACCTCGCCACCAGATACGAGAAACGGGTGCGAACTCTTATCCCTGTCTAGCGAGATAGAGCCGTAGAGCTGCCCCTTCTCATCGCTAACTAGGAACTGGCTGAACGGCATGCTCTCCCCACTATATCCTAGAGGCCTCATAACAGTGTCCAGCCCGAGTTCGGTGTATCTCACCTCCCTTGAGGGCAGTTTCGACAAGTCATGGAAACCTATTGCAACTTTAACTCTCCGCCTCCCCACAGACTCATGCAGCTTTTCCTGGAATTGGATCAGTTCTTCCAAATACTCCTCGTCTATGTCGACTCCATAGACCACAGCAGCTGCTATGATAGGTCTTGAGGGAACCCTATCCGCCACAAGCCTAACACCGCTATCCCCTAGGGGTATAGGCTCCCAACCCTTCTCAGCTCCTATAATACCCTTGACAGCCCTCGCTATCCCCTCAGCAATATACATATCAGGCCTGTCAGGATTCACCTCGACCTCGATATACTCTCCTCCATCAGAAACCTCAGTCTCGCATTTAAGCCTGAATAACGCCTCCTCCAACTCTCCCAAATCTAGACCTGTAAGCCTAGAGAGCCTCTCCACCCTAACCCTGATAACAGGCATCAGAACCACCTCATCCTCATAGCCCTAATCTCGTCAATATCCCTCGTGTATAGCTTCCTTATATCACCCACCCCATAGTAGGCCATAGCAAGCCTCTCAATACCGAAACCCCAAGCACCTACAGGGTAGTCAACCCCAGCTGCCTCCAGGACCTCGGGCCTGAACATCCCCGCGCCGAAGAGTTCAAGCCACTTCCCGTTAGGCAGCCTAACGTATCCCTCAACACTGGGCTCTGTGAACGGGAAGTAGGCTGGCTTAAACCTGAGCTTCAAACCTAGCATAGACGCTATCTCCTCAAGACGCCCTAGAAGCTCTCTAAACGTATAGCTACTGTCCCCCTCAATTCCATCGAGCTGGTGGAACTCAGGCAACCTAGTAGGCCCCACCGCATCACTCCTAAATACCTTACCTACGGTGAAATACCGGGCAGGGGGCTCGGGCTTGAGTGCCAGGATGCGGGCCGACACAGCAGTAGTCTGGCTTCTCAATACGTAGCGTGAAGCAACCTCCGAACTCCACTCGTACCCCCACCCCCTCCTGTGAACCTCTCCCACCCTCTCAACCAGCTCTCCATACCCCGAGAGATCACCTCTCCTAGGCTTCCTTATCCAGAGGCTATCATGTATTTCGCGTGCAGGATGGTCTTGGGCTTGGAAGAGCATGTCGAAATTGAACAGCTCCAGCTCCACGAGCGGCCCTCTAACCTCTGTGAAGCCTAGATCCCTCATGACGTCCCTGAGATAGTCTATAAACTCGCTGAGGAAGTGCCTCCTAGCTGGTAGAACCCTGGGCGGGCTGGCCCTAACGTTATAGGGCCTGAACGAAAAGCCCCTCCACTCCCCGCTTTTCAGCATCTGGTGTGTGAGTTTTGATATCTCCACCTTGGAACGCTTGATTATGGACTTCACGTCGTCTGGCGCCCTAATCCTTACTATCCTTTTCTTTACCTTTCTAGCTAGCCCTCTGGAGAGGAGTTCAGATAGGATTTCGGCCCGCGGCTTCCTCCCTACAGATACCGATTCTAGAGCCTCCCTCAACTCTCGTAAGGCCCGCTTCGCCTCCTCAGGGCTTAGCTTCAGAAATACCTCCCCGCTGGATACCTCAACTATACCCCTTTTCTTAGCCTGGCCTATCGCTATACCCGCCTCGCTCCCCAGAGCCTCCCTCAACTCTTTGAGACTCGCCCTACCGCCACGCCTTACAACATACTCTAAGAGCTTCTCCTCCGGCAAACCAGACTCTAGCGCCTCAATACCCCTATGAGTTAGGCTCAGCTCCTCGTACTCATGCTCCTCGACCTCCAGCAACCCCTTCTCCGCAAGCAATACTGACAAGCTTGCCAACGTACTCTTCTCAATCCCGAGAGCCTTGGCAGCCTCATCAATAGTACCCTCCTTGAACCCGGATTCGGCAATCTTCTTTAAAATCCTGTATTCACCTTCGCTCAGCAGGATCTCGCCCAATCAGCTCCTACCTCCCAAACTAATCATACTCACCAGCTCAGCTATTAGAGTTAAATGTGGTCCTCAATCTTTCAGCCTCTAGTCCTAGAATTTTTCCGCCATCCCACAGGTCTTTTCTGTAAACTCATGCGATTTGGGGTTATGGTGTGTTCACGATCAAAGGATATTTACTGTATATATATGACTAAATGATATGTATAGACAAGTATCCACCCGAGGATATCGTGAGCCAGCCTCAAGATACTAGACCAAAGGGGGCCAGCCCTATGAGCAGACCTCGCCAGCTGGAAGCCCTACATCCAATACCTGCGTTTCCTCTTAATAGACCCAGGCGGCTCAGGCTACATCCACACGTTAGGGATCTAGTTTCTGAAACCAGCCTCGATCCCTCGCACTTCATACTCCCCATCTTCGTCGAAAACGGTCTCAAGAGCCCCAAACCCCTGCCAAGCCTGCCAGGCCACATGAAGTATCCCACAGAGTCAGCCGAGCTCATAAAGCTGATAGCAAGAGCTATGGAGCTTGGAGTAAAGGGCTTTCTACTCTTCGGAACCCCAAGCACGAAAGACTTCAAGGGTACCCAGTCCTGGAGCCCTACCGGTCCTATCCAGAGAGCTATAAGGTTCGTGCGCAGTGAGCTGGGGTGGGAGCCCGTTATCTTCAGCGACGTCTGCCTCTGTGGGTACACAGACCACGGGCATTGCGGCTATCCTAAGAGCAGCCCTAGAGGTGTAATGATAGATAACGACGAGACTATAAAGGCTTACGCAGAGTCTTCTGTGAGTCTTGCCGAGGCTGGCGCGGACTTCGTAGCCCCCTCGGGAATGATGGACGGTCAGGTCAAGGCTATTAGAGAAGCCCTGGATTCAAGAGGCTTCACTGAGGTGGGCATACTCAGCTATAGTGCCAAGTATGCTAGCGCCTTCTACGGGCCATTCAGGGACGTTATGGATTCCGCCCCTCGTTTTGGAGACAGGAGGAGCTACCAGATGGACCCAAGGAATAGGATGGAGGCAGTGAAGGAGGTCCTCATGGACCTAGCTGAAGGCGCAGACATGGTTATGGTCAAGCCGGCCCTAAGCTATCTCGACGTGATCTCAGAGGTAAAGCGAAGCCTTCCCTGGATGCCGATAGCAGCTTACAACGTCAGCGGCGAGTATCTCATGGTAAAGGCTGCAGCCGAGAAGGGGTATGTGGACCACGATCTTATTATGCTGGAGGTCCTGACAAGCATCAGGAGGGCCGGAGCCGACATAATAATAACGTACCACGCAATAGAGGCTGCTGAGAAGCTACGTGAAGGCAAGCTTCCATTCTAACTTAAGCCCCAGCCTAGAAACGGTGTTCTCTATGTCAGGAGACAGGAGTAGAAGCCTATTCGAGAAGGCTAAGGAAGTTTTCCCCGGTGGAGTTAACAGCCCTATTAGAGGCGCTGTGAAGCCGTGGCCCTTCTTCGCCGAGAAAAGCGAGGGAGCATACATCTACACAGTCGACGGCGCTAGGCTGGCGGATTACGTGCTGGCCTACGGCCCCCTGATTCTGGGTCATAGGCATCCGGAGGTTGAGAAAGCCATCGCAGACCAGGTAAGTAGGGGGTGGCTTTTCGCCTCTCCCTCCGACGTTGAGGTAGCTCTCGCTAGGGAGATCCTGAGGCATGTCAAGCCTGGAGGAATGGTCAGGTTCGTGAATTCTGGCACCGAAGCTACTATGACTGCTGTGAGGCTGGCCAGGGGGGTCACAGGCCGCGATCTTATAGTCAAGTTTGATGGATGCTATCATGGTAGCCACGACTACGTGCTGGTCTCTGCGGGCAGTGCTGCTACCCACTTTGGGGTGCCGACAAGTAGTGGAATTCCAGCTTCAGTATCGAGGCTCACATTAGTCGCGAGGTTCAACGATGTTTCAGGCCTTGAACAATTGTTTGAAAACTACGGCAACGATATCGCCGCGGTAATAGTCGAGCCAGTTATAGCTAACTCTGGCGTCATACCTCCCAAGAGAGAATTCCTTACCGCTCTAAGGAGGTTGACTAGCAGTTATGGGTCTCTTCTAATCTTTGACGAGGTCGTTACTGGGTTTAGGCTAGGGTTGGGAGGTGCTCAGGAATACTATGGAGTGTACGGGGACATCGTAGTGCTAGGCAAGATTATAGGTGGTGGGCTTCCTATAGGAGCCGTTGTCTCGTCTAGGGAGATCATGAGTAACCTTACGCCGTCTGGCAGAGTCTTCAATGCTGGCACCTTTAACGCTCATCCCCTCTCCATGGCGGCTGGTCTAGCTACTTTAAGAGTTCTAGAGAGGGAGCCAGTCTATCGTATAGCTAGGGAGGCGGCTAAGTCTATAGAGGATAATCTGAGGGAGGTTTTAGACAGTATTGGTACTAGCTATGCGGTGAGTAGGGTCGAAAGCATCCTTCAATTCTATGTAGGAGTGGATGTTGTAGAGGAAGCCTCCCACGCTAGGAGGGCTAACCACAAACTCTATGGGTTAATTCACGAGAAGCTATTAGCAAAGGGAGTATTCATAACACCATCCAACATGGAGGCCATATTCACCGGGCTCCCACACGAGGGCGAGGTCCTCGACAACACCGTCGAAGCATTCAGATCTACAATTAGAGAGGTGATGAGACACTGAAGATTAAGGTAGCCGCGAGAGGGAGCAAGCTTAGTGAGATCCAAGTTGAGGATGCGCTCAACAGCCTATCGCAACACCTAGGAGTCACGATTGAGTGGGAACTAATCAAGGTTAAGAGTGCTGGAGATATATGGGCTGATAAGCCGTTAGACAAGATCGGAGTTCAAGGAGTTTTCACTAGGGAAGTTGACAGGGTTGTTGAGAAGGGCAAGGCTGACGTCAGTGTCCACAGCCTCAAAGACCTCCCCACAAAACTGCCCAGCAAAAAACTGAAAATCGTATATATTGCTCCGAGGCCCAGCCCTCGAGACGCACTAATACATGGTGGTGGGTTGAAGGTAGAGCCGTGGGAGTTGAAGCCAGGGAGTATTGTAGGGACTAGTAGTGCTAGGCGCAAAGCTCTTATTCAACACTATAACAGAAATGTCGATGTCAAGAATTTGAGAGGCAACCTCGACACGAGGCTCGCAAAGCTAGAGAAGGGAATCTACGACGCAATATTGGCAAGCGAAGCCGGCCTCATAAGGCTCGGAGCCGACGTAGAATACACTCCCCTGGATCCTAGGCTATTTCCACCCGCACCCGGGCAGGGCTTTATAGCTGTAGTGGCTAGAGAGAATTCGCCTATAGCTAGGAAGCTTAGCGGTGTTGAGCCGCCTCAATGGTGGGCGGTGGCTCTTGCTGAAAAAGGGGTTCTTGAGGGGGCTAGAGCAGGGTGCAGAACTCCTATTGGTGCGTATGCCGAGGACCTGGGTAGCGTGGTAAGGATTACTGGTGTAGTGCTCTCCCCTGATGGGTCACACTCGTTTTGGGCGTCTGTAGATGCGTCTCGCGAAGAGTCCCTATCCGCCGCCATCAGCCTGGGTAGACGACTGTCGGGGGTTGCTAGGGAATGGCTGTGACAGGGGAAGCTCTGACCAGCAGGGTTGTCATGGTTGGAACTAACATTAACTTTGCTAGACGTGAGGTCCTCTCTAGGCTGGAGGGGAAGTGGGAGGATATTCTGAGGGATCTTGGGTTCCGTTCTAGGGGTGTTGTAGTTCTCGCTACTTGCAACAGATTCGAGGCGTACTTTGACGAGCCTCCGAAAAGCCTGCTAGCTCACGTTGCATCGATGATAGTATCAACTGCTGGTGGAAGAGGCGCGGTTGTCGAGCTCCGTGGAATCGACGCGATTCGACACCTCTTCAGAGTAGCAGCCGGTCTCGAGTCGCGGATTATAGGAGACCACGAGGTCCTCGGCCAGGTGAGGCTAGCATGGCTCAAGGCGCGAGAGCTAGGTTTTACAACCCCCCTTCTAGACGAGGTCTTCCATAAAGCACTAAGAGCTGGATCCAGGGTTCGGAGTGAGACGGGCATCTCGCGAGGCGGGGTTGGATATATAGGAGCGGCAGTACAGCTTTCGGAGAGAGTTCTTGGGAGCCTAGAGGGGCTTAAGATCGGAGTAGTTGGTGCTGGTATGGCAGCTCGGAGTATCGCAAACCTTCTATGCATGAAGTCCAAGCCTTCCCTGCTATTGGTGTTTAACAGGACTGTTAGCAGAGGACGCGAGGTCCTCGCACTGTGTGGCGGTGTCGATGGGGAGGTTTTACCTCTTGATGCGCTTCGAGAGCTGGTTAGAAGGATCGACGTCCTCTATGTAGCAGTGGGCGGCGGGCATCTCGTTTTGAGCGAGGAAGATCTTGAAGGGAATACGCCTAAGATTGTTATAGACGTCTCCAACCCACCAGCAACCCCCAGAGTTGAGGGGAGGGTATTCCACATGAAGCATTTAGAGGAGGAAGCTAGGAGGGCTCTGAGGGAGAGGCTGAAGTGGCTCCCAGCAGCCGAGTCAATTATTGAGTCAGAGCTGAAGGATCTTTTGGAACTCCTCGCTAAGAGGCCTGGGAGGGAAGCTTCTAGGTCCGTCGCCAGGCTTCTAAGCAGGCTCAGCCAAAGGGAGCTCGCGAGGGCTACAAGCTCTCTGAAGAGAGAGGTGCCTCCTGATGAGGTCCTGGAGATGGCTATGAACGCGTATACTAAGAAGGTCGTGAGAGCGCTCCAGAGACTCTTCGAGGAGGCGTCACTCAAAGGTAGTGTTACTCTGGATGAAGTTGAGGAGATCTTGGTGGGCGAGCTTTCTAGGCTCATTAGAGACTAGAAGAATGCTAGCTGGCTCTCTAAGAGGGTAACTGGGATAAAGGCGCCCGCGCTATCCACTTGAGGTGGGACTAGCAGTTTGGATTGCAAAGCCCGAGTTACCAAGAGCGGCGCTATACTGCTAGGATCTAACTACACTATAGATGGTTACCATAAACGCCCAATTAGGGTGGTAACCCATGCTCACTCTGATCACACTAAGGGGCTGGGGAGGAGTGCTAGGGAGAGCCTGTTGGTGATTGCTACTCCGTACACATTCAAATTCCTTGATGTGCTAGGTTATCGAGTCCCGCTGGAGAAGAGGGTTGAACTCCCTTACGGAGGGTCCATGGAGTTTGATGGGGAGAGGGTGAGGCTACTCAAGGCTAGGCATATAGCCGGGAGTGCACAGGTCCTAGTGGAGACTGCTGAGGGTTCATACGGCTATACGAGCGACTTTAAAATGCCGGGCACGCCCCCCCTCAAGGGTCTTGACTGCCTTGTAGTTGATGCCACCTACGGCAGCCCTAGGCTTCAGAGGAGGTGGGGTGAGTGGGATGCTCTGGCTGCTCTGATGGAGATTATTGACAGGTTCATCGGAGAGGGGCCTGTGTGGATATACGGATATCATGGCAAGCTTCAGGAAGTTATGGCTCAACTCAGGCTTAGAGGCGTCAGGCTGGAGTTCATGGCTGATAGTAGAACCGTTGCTCTAGCTAGGATCGCTTCTGAGTTTTATGGCGTTGATGTTGAGCCCCTCAGGATATATTCGGGCGATAATATAGATTACTCGGCAATAGTCTTTGCACACATGAGCAAAGTCAAAAGCTACTCGAGGAGGCCTGGCATACACGTAAGGCTCACTGGGTGGGAGCTCAGGGCTCCGGCGGCTTGGGCTGGCGATAGATTAATAAACGTAGCCTTCAGCGATCACGCAACGTTCCGAGAGATAGTCTCCTATGTTGAGGAAGCCAAGCCTAGGCTGGTGTTGATCGATGGTGTGAGGAGTACTGATGCGTGGTTTACTGCCAAATATGTTGAGAAGGTTTTAGGGATACCAGCAACTGTATCACCTTCTCAATAAAGGATCTTGAGTTCTCAACGGAAATGGCTCCATCCAAGTTTTGTCGCAATATTTATACCCTATGTATTGTATCCTCTAGAAGTGTAGCCAATAATATAGGCTGCGGAGTATGAAGAGTTGAAAATATCATTATCGCAGGTAACAAAGAGTATTTTCGCTCTCCTTTTTGTATCTGCCCTCGCATTACAGGCCACGCCAATTCTCAAGGCGTATGGCGAGAGCGAGTTCAGCATGGTAGTTGAGGACGCTGTCAATGACAGCTACTCTCAGGCGTACGGAGGCACGTTTATTGATGTATCGCTAGCCGATGTCGAGTATGTCGAGATCTATTCGAGTAGCGAAGCCCTCAAACTATCATTCTATCCTGCCAACACGTTTCCTCCTCCAGGACCGCTTGAAGGCCAGAATATGTACATAAATTACGGAGTGACTGTCAACATAGAGATCGGCCTTGAGGGAGATGGCATTATTCTGCAGATTGATAGCGTTGTTATGTCTATGCCCGGGATGTCATTGCAACAGTCATACATAACTCTTGAGGGACCGTGGGGCTCGATATCGTCATCTGGAGCGGTGGAGGTTAGCGAGGAGAGGCTAGACATAATCTTCACAAGCAACACTATTGGCCAGTCGTATCTAGAGTCTCTGCGGGACGCATTCGAGAATAGAGTGTCTATACTCGTCGACGCCGAATTCTCAATCATGGTTTCGGACCAATATATGCAGGTGGGTCAAGTTGCAGTAGATGAGATCGACTTTGTAGAGCAACCTGAGTCAGAGTACACCACAACGTATACTGGGACAGAGACTACAGAGTATCCTCCCGTGGATACCACCACATACTATGACGAGGACGAGCCCTTCTATAGCCAGCTAGAGCCAACGACAACCAGTGTTAGTGTCGAATTCCGCTCTGAGCCTGTCTTCTCCATATCTCTCGAGGAGACCAGCGAGGAATACATTATAACTTACAAGCTAGAGGCTGAGGGCTCATCCTCTAATGCATCCCACGTTGCAGTTGCTATCGAGGTATACTATCTTGGAAAGCTCGTTGGCCAGACAGCCTTCAACACCAACATAGGCCCCGATAGCCAGGCTGACCCAGACCGCTCGGATGGCTTCTACTCCGAGTTCACCACCAGCTCCCCAGGCGGTGTCGCTACGATAACGTTCAAAGCCGCCCTAATGCCAAGCGGGGAGGGAGACTGGAGTAGCTGGAAATTCGAGCTTCTATTCCAGCAGCGTGTAAAGAAAGGGGTCCCAACGTCAGGATTGAACGAGCTAGAGAGGAAACTAATAGAAGATCCCTACGGAATAAGCACTGACGACGTAAAAATAGTGCTCATTGCCATAGGCTTTACCAGTCTTGATGAGTCCTCTTACAACATTGCTAAAGCCGAGACCACTCCACAGATAAGCGTTGGTGGCGAGGAAACCACAACAACCACAACAACCGAGACGGTTGGCGAAGAGACCAAGACGCAAAAGACCGAGAAACCTGGTGACGCGAGGACAGAAACAACAATGACTGAAGATAATACAACAAAGGAGCAGACCTCCGAGACCGGGGAGACACCTAGGGAGGAAGATGAAGGCGAGACCCCATCTGAATCTGGTGGTGACGAGGGAATACCAGTATCGATTGTGGCTGGAGCTGCTGCGGCCATCCTTCTCGCACTAGCAGGTGCTGCATACTTCCTGCTAAGAAACAAGTGATCAAACAACAAGCATTGCGGATAACTGGCCATTCAAGAATAGTCTTTTACAATATCGTTTTAATTTTTTAACCCTCAAACATAATATTGCACACACCCATTTTTCACCATTTAGGGCTGACGAGAAGTGCTAGCGCTAATCCTAGCTGGTGGATATGGCAAGAGGCTAAGACCTCTCACAGAGCAAAAGCCTAAACCCCTCCTTGAAGTCGCGGGAAAGCCAGTCCTAGTGCACCAAATAGAGTGGCTAAAGTACTACGGGGTTCAGGAGTTCGTACTCCTAGTCGGATACCTAAAGGAGAAGATAATCGAAGAGGTAGGTTCGGGCTCTAGACTCGGAGTTAGAATCACGTACGTCGTTGAGGACAGCCCTCTAGGTACTGCGGGAGCTCTCTGGAATGCGAGACATATTATAGAGAAGGAGCCAGTGGTCCTGGTAGTTAATGGTGATATAGTGACTAACATCGATCCAGGACCTCTAGTCAATCTTGTCCAGGAAAGGAAAGCCACTGCGGGCATAGCAGCAGTACCACTAAGAAGCCCCTACGGAATTCTAGAGCTGGAAGACAGCAACGTCTCGGGATTCAGGGAGAAGCCCCTGATCCACGACTACTGGATCAATGGAGGCCTGTACGCGGTGAGCAGCGAGATAGTGAAATATTTGCCAGACCATGGCGACATAGAGAAAACAACATTCCCACAACTGGCCAGTATGAAAAAGCTAGTAGCAGTGAGGTACGAGATACCCCCCTACTACTGGAGGAGCATTGACACCTTCAAGGACCTAGAAGAGGCTTCAAAGGAGATCGAGGACCTCGGAGGATTACTACCGCCCAGACACTGAAAGTTTTTCGCATGAACAAAACATACCCTAACCCTCCAACCATTGGCTTCGAACCCTCAACTCGCTCGCCCTCGCGGTTCAGCCGCTATACGATAGCCTAGCTTCGGATAAGTGCTTGTGTGTGCCGGGAGGGAAGCCGCCTTTCATAGCTAGGCCCGAATAGGCCTAGGGCTCTAGGCGGGGCGGGGGTCTGCTCCCGGCCGCTCCAGATAAAGACATTGTCTTACTTAAGCGGCTTTTCCTCTTTTTGCTGATGTACTTGCTTTACAGCTCTATATTTACACTCTTGGCGTTCCAACTGTGCCTATGGGGAATAGTCATTGCCTAGTCGTAGGAAGCTAGGAGTGGAAGAAGTGCTTCGCCTTGTTAGGATATCTTCCCCTAGGATATCGCCATCTGGAGATATAGCGTTTTCGACCACAGTCCCCGACCTTGAGTCAAATAAGTATCGAAACGAGATCCGCGTTCTATGGTCCTCTGGAGAGCAGTCTTTCTACCAGGGAGAGGGAGACTCGCAGCCTGAGTGGAGCCCTGACTCGCGGCTACTGGCATTCGCCAGCAGAAGAACCGCGGGTAAAGGGGAGAAGGGTTCCGGACTATACGTTGCAGGTAGGCTTGGAGAGGCTAGGCGCATAGCCTGGTTCAAACACGGGATTTCCTCTCTAGCCTGGCTAGATGCTAGGAGGATGCTCGTAGTAGCGCCAGTTGAAGAGAAGGATTTCTATGATGGCGATGGAGACTACGTTATGACTAACAGGCTACCCCTTTGGTTTGACGGGGCTGGATTCATAGCTGGCCTCTCAGACCAGTTACATCTAGTTGATGCCGATTCAGGCTTTGTAGAAAAGATAACCGAGGAGAAGATTGGCGTAGCGTCGGCCGAATCATGCAGAGGATATATTTACTACGTATCGCTCGAGTCCTGGAAGGATCCTTTGACCACCCATCTCAAGAGAATTAAGCCGGAGGGCGGGGAGCCAGAAACTATCCTGGAAGGACTTACTATATCTAGCATAAAGTGTGTAGGGCAGGAGCTCTACCTCTTAGCTCATAAGAGAGAGATAGGCATAGCGAGCCACAACAAACTATACAAGTTACAAGGAGGTGGTGCTGAGTGCCTATCATGCGATTCGCTGGATAGAAACATATGGTCCATAGCTGGAGGGCTAGACGGAAGGCCAGCCGTAGTATACGCAGATTCTGGTAGGAGCGTACTAGCAGTAATTGATGAGAAGGGAGTTGAGGACCTCGTAAGGATGGACTCCGTGATCTACGAGGCTCACTCGAACGGTGTGGACACTGTTTTCACCGCCTCAAACCCAGTATCGCCCACCGAAGTCTACAGACTATCCGGCGGTAGGGTCCTTCAAGTGACTAGTATAAATAGCTGGCTCGGAGAGAAATTCAAGCTCTACAAGCCCATACACATAAGTCTAAATAGCCAGGGAGACCAGATAGACGGCTGGTTCATAGAACCCGATGATACCGAGGGGCCTAAACCACTTATACTCTTCGTTCACGGCGGGCCCAAGGGTATGTATGGGTACTCGTTCCACTACGAGATGCAGCTATTCGCCTCCCAAGGCTTTATCGTAGCTTACTCCAATCCGAGGGGGAGCGACGGCTACTCAGAAGAATTCGCGGATATTAGAGGGAAGTACGGCGAGGTTGATTTCAACCAGATCATGGACTTCCTTTCCGAGGTCCTAGCCAGAGTTGACGCTGACCAATCCCGCCTCGTCGTTACAGGCATCAGCTACGGCGGTTACATGACGAATGTGATTATAACTAAGACTAGCAAGTTCTCGGCAGCGGTAAGCGAGAATGGTATAGCTGACTGGATAGCTGACTTCTGGGCCGCCGATATAGGGTATTGGTTTGACGTGGACCAGATTGGTGGCACGCCTCTAGACAACTTGGAGGAGTATGTTAAGAGGAGCCCTGTATTCAACGCTGAGAAGGTTAAGACGCCTCTCCTCATAATCCACAGCATGCAGGACTATAGGTGCTTCATTGACCAGGCTCTGGCCATGCATACAGCCTTGAAGATCCTAGGTAAGGATAGCACCCTACTAGTCTTCACTAGAGGTAGCCATAGCCACAGCATTCTGTCCTCTCCAAGGCATAGGAGGAAGAGGCTTGAGATCAAACTCAAGTGGATCAAAGAAAAACTAGGTTTAGATAAGGCTAGATAGGCTTAGGCGTGGCTGTGGCGTTACCTCTTGTACCCTATCTTCCTTAGAAACTCCTTCCTCTCCCGAATATCCTCCTCAGACTCCACACCCAGAGGTTTGAAGCCGTCTGCAACCCCTAGTAACGCTCTCTGCTCCCCGAGATCGGCTACAATGACCTTCACAGGGTTGGCAGTGGCCGCCTCAACCGACACCACTTCCTGAACATTCTTCAGAGCGTTGAGGACATTGATAGGCCACCCACCCTTAATGTAAATCACGAAGACGTGGCCAGCACCTATCTTAAGGCATGCCTTGATCGCCGCCTGCCGAAGCTCTTCATCATTTCCGTCATGCCTTACTAGCCTCTTCCCTGAGGCCTCGCAGAATCCGATGCCGAACTTTAGTGAAGGACAACTAGTTACCAGAACTTCGTATATATCCTCTACGGTTTTGATAAAATGGCTTTTCCCTATAATTATATTAGCTCCTTCAGGAATCTCTATATCCACAACTTCTAACTTAAGACTAGTCATAGCACCACCCTTACACACCTAATTCTATCAATTCTGCCTTATCCAGATATGAAGCTATTGCTGCCTCATATGGGCTCGGCTACGACCGCACTCCTCACTACATCAGAAAAGCCCACCTATCCTCATCGCCCTAATACAGACCATAATACTAAGTCAATCAATATACCGTTAAGAGGCTTTAACGTAGATTAGATTTGCTCTCATTCAAACCTTATAGGTTCCAGAGATAGACTTGATTAGTATGGTCCCGCCGTAGCTCAGCGGCAGAGCGCCCGGCTGTAGTGGGACACGGGCGAGCCCGGTGTAGAACCGCAGATACCGGGTGGTCCGGGGTTCGAATCCCCGCGGCGGGACCAACCACTGGTCCCGCCCCGGAATCCCCGGTCCACAAGCTCCTCCATAGCTAAACTCCACCTTGAGTTCAGAGATTATGGGTAGATAGGCTAACTCATTCTCCTGAAGTGAAATATGCCATTATGCATACCTAGGAAGGGCTAGATGCTCTCTTCTAGGAGCTTGCTCGCCAGCTTCTCTATATGCTCCCTCATCTCCTCTATCAGCCCCAGCATCTCCGCTCTCTGTAGAGCGATTTCCAGCATCTCCACAGCGTGGCTCAAATGGAATTCATCTACGTGCGAACCCTTTGAGGCTAGCTCTAGGCCATAGCTAGCCCTGTACAATGGAGCTAGAATCCACGCCTTCTCCTCGCTATCGAGCTCTTGCCAAGTAGGAGTGCACTGTAGGAGGAAGGCAGAGCTCACCATAGCCTTGAGGACGGCTAGCTTCTTTTCAGTTGAATCAGCATTATCGTCAGACGATAGTAAGGCCTCCAGGCTTAGAACTGAGAGGACAGACTTGGGGTCCCCGCAATACTCTCTTCTTCTTTCTAACAGGAGCTCTCTTAGGTCTCTATCCATATTGCGGATCCTCTCCTCTAGGGTTCTCTCTGCTTCCTCGAGACTCTCCTGCCAGTATATCTCTTCAACGATCCTTCTGAACGACTCGGCGACAGGGTCCAATCAATATCCACCCGCGGCTTTTGCTAAACGTCTATCTCAATCTCCAACAAACCATATGGCAATAGATGGGCTTTTATATCGGAGCCTCTAATATGGGGGCCTACTGGTTTTATTGGTAAGAAGATTTTCATAGCCAGATCCTACTATGTAAGTTTCAGGCCTCTAAATATGTGTCAATGCAAGATCAATCTAATGTAGAAGTAAAGGCGAGGATGGTATTATTGACGAGGACTACAGCGTCTATGGGCCTGAATCCCTGCATTGTCCAAGGTGTAGGCGCGTTTACAAGCCTTTAGTCAACAGCTTTCTCTGCGAGTATTGTAAGGAGCCCTTAGAACCTCAATACAACTCTACCGGCTCGCCTAAGGGTAGAGGTGTATGGAGGTACAGCGATCTCCTTCCGAAGCCAAGGATCAGGATTTCCCTCGGAGAAGGCGAGACTCCGCTAGTCAAGCTAGACAACCTATCTAAGAAGCTTGGGCTTCAGCTTTACGCTAAGGCTGAATACCAGAATCCGACTGGCAGTTTTAAAGATAGAGGTATGAGTGTCGGGGTCAGTATAGCACTCAGCTTCGGATACCGGGCAGTCATTTCTGCCAGCACAGGTAATACAGCAGCTAGCATGTCCTCCTACGCTAGGAAAGCCTCTCTCACGCCGCTAGTCGTTCTGCCTCGAGGTAAAGTTGCTAGGGGTAAGTCGAGCCAGATAGCCTCCCTAGGGGCTAGAGTCATTGAGATAGAAGGAACTTTCGATAATGCAATTGAGGTGGTTTTAAGAGCCTCAGAGACTTCTCTAGCATATCCACTTAACAGCTTTAACCCTTATCGCCTAGAGGGGCAGAAGACCATCGGATTTGAGATCGCGGAGGAGCTGGGGGAGAACGTCGACTTCGTCATAGCTCCCGTGGGTAACGCTGGCAACATATCAGCTATATGGAAGGGGTTCAGAGAATCCCCTCTGCTAGGACTAGGCAGGCCTAGCCCTAGGATGATCGGAGTCCAAGCCGAGGGGGCCTCCCCCATTGTGGAGGCTTGGATGCGTGGAGATAATGTAGTTAGGCCTATAAAATATCCCGAGACAATAGCCTCGGCGATCAGGATAGGTAGTCCAGTAAACGGCTATAAGGCAATACAGGCGGTGAGGGAGTCTCGGGGGGCTATGGTTGCAGTTTCTGATTCCGAGATACTAGAATCCATGGTAATGCTTTCAAGAGAGGAGGGAATCCTTGTTGAGCCTGCCAGCGCCGCCTCCCTAGCAGGCCTCGCAAAGCTAAAGAGGATGGGTGCAGTTAGGGATGGATCAATAGTTGTGCTGATCCTAACTGGTCACGGCCTCAAAGACCCAGATGCACTCAACTATCTAGCCTCAGCATGGTTGGAGAGGAGGAGTGAACCCCTAGTAGCCAGGAGCGTGGATGAGGCTCTGCAGAAAGTATCACACTATGCAACACTTTAATGCGGCGGATCCCGCCGGACACTTACTATATACTCATCCTTTTAAATATAGGCTGGTAGAGCATTGAATGTTAACCTGGTGGCAGGCAGTGGCCAAGGCTATAGACCCGGTTTGCGGAATGGAGGTAGAGACTCAGACAGCTCAATATAAGACCGTCTATAAGGGGAAGATATACTACTTCTGCAGCAACATGTGCAAGGTAGAGTTCGAGAAAAACCCAGATTATTATCTAACGAAAGGGCCGCAGGGAATGCCTGGGTGAAAACCGTCTAACCGTTTTATGATCGATCAATAGGAAAAGTTAGCTCGGTTCCTGCACCCTCTTTTTCAGCTCCTCCTCTCTCAGAACCCTCCTAAGTATTTTGCCTACGCCGCTCTTAGGCAGGTCGTCTCTAATCTCCACCTCTTTCGGCACCTTGTAGGGGGCCAAGTTCTCTCTAGCGAATTCTATGAGCTCCTCCGGAGTAATCTTACCCTTGCACTCCTCCCTTAGAGATATGAAAGCCTTAGGATACTCGTTGTACTCCGGGTGCGGCACACCTATTACCGCAGCCTCCCTCACACACTTATGCCGGTATAGAACCTCCTCTATCTCTCTCGGGAAGACACTGTATCCTTTATACTTGATTATGTCCTTCTTCCTATCTACTATGTAGAAGTAGCCATCCTCATCCATCTTCGCCATATCGCCGGTCCTTAGCCACCTCATCCCGCAACACTCCATAAACACCTTTTCATTCTCCTCCGGCCTGTTGTAATACCCCCTCATAACCTGGGGCCCACTTACGATTAGCTCTCCGACCTCTCCCTGAGGGAGTATCCTGTCTTCCTCAGGATCGGCTATCGCAGCGAGAGTTGATGGCACGGGCACACCTATGCTACCATACCTTGCCTCTCCTTCTATGGGGTTGACATGCGTGACCGGGCTGGTCTCGGTTAGCCCATAACCTTCCCTGAGCTTAGCACCAGTGAGCTCCATGAACCGTTCGGCAACCGCCTTTGGCAGGGGCTCCGCACCACTTATGCATACCTCTAGGCTTGTTAGGTCGAATTTGCTCACTTTTGGATGGTTAATTATCATCCTGTAGAGTGTAGGTACTCCATGGAAAACTGTCGCCTTATACTTCTGTATGTCCTTCATAATCTCGTCAATATCGGGCCTCGCGTACACTATGATAGTTGCCGCTTTATGGACTCCGCTGTTGAGAACAGCTGTTAGTCCGTAGATGTGGAACCATGGGAGGACTCCTATGAAGACATCTTTACCCTTCACACCCCGCTTGAACCATGCATCTATCTGCAGGACGTTCGCGAGTAGGTTCTTATGGGTCAGCATAGCACCCTTTGGTGTGCCAGTAGTCCCTCCAGTATACATAAGCGCTGCAATGTCGTTCTCAATATCTACCTCCACACCCTGGGATATGGGTTCACTCTTTAGAGCATCCATAAATCTACCGTGAACTCCTCCACTAGGTGGTTTAGGAGGCTTCTTGAATATCTTGTATAGGAAGCTCTTCAAGGGTGGTAGGAAGTCTTGGATCCCAGTCCATAAAACCTTCTCTACACTGTCTGGTAGACCAGCCACTATTTTGTCCTTAAACAAGTCTATAGCTACTAGGACCTTCGCCTTATTATCACTAAGCTGGTGGTGTATCTCCCTAGGGCTGTAGAGCACATTCATGGGGCTAACAGTTGCCCCAACCATTAGGGCGCCGTAAAAGGCTATTGCAAACTGGGGCGAGTTAGGTAGAAATATGCCCACGACATCGCCTTTATCAACCCCGATACTTTTTAGGTAGGTAGCAAACCTCCTCGCTTTATCGAGTAGCTCCATGTAAGACACTTCCCTTCCGTAGAATACTAGTGCGCTCCTGTTGGGGAACTTGCTAGCTGATTCCTCTAGGATCCAGTAGAGGGGCTTATTTGGGATCTCGATATCGTGTGGAACTCCCTCATCATAATTCTTCAGCCACGGCTTGGATAGGTAAATCTCTGAGGGGCTAGACTCTCTGGGTTCCTCGACGCCCACCGCCCAAACCCTTTCCTATATTCATTCGATGAGCGAGATTTAAAATTGAAGTTTAATCTACTTCAATATTTTCCAATTGCACTCCTCCCGAATTCAGTCCTAAACCTCATCACACTATACGTAAAGATCGGAAAACCCACTTATTCAAACACTATGCAGGGGAGACCTCTGTTGCTATTGGAGCCTGCTAATTTAATTTCCGATTTATTTTCGTTTTGTTGGTGATTAGAATCTTGACTCAACTACTACATATATCTGATCTACACTGTAATATGGAGATAGTTAGGTGGCTAGTTAGAGATGCCAATTGTCTAGGGCTAGATATAGTAGTCGTGACTGGTGACTTTGAGTGTACAATGGTTGTTGAAGAGATTCTGAGGTGCCCTTCAAACAATATTATCGCAGTTACTGGGAATGTGGATCACGCCGGTATAAGGAGGGCGTTGCTAGACGCAGGGGTCTTAGCTGATGGAAGGACATTGAGCGTTAAGGGCCTGGTGATGGCAGGCGTCGGCGGGATGGATCCAGCCAACAGTGTGAGGATGCTAGCCAAGAGGATACCTAGTGAAGGCATTGACATCCTACTATCTCATCATCCACCCCACGGTATACTCGACATTACTATCTTAGGTGCTAGAGCTGGCCTGTGGGAGTTGAAGGAGCTAGTGGATAAGCTCGAGCCCTCTGCACATTTGTTTGGACATATACACGAGTCGCGAGGTGTCGAAAGGCATGGGAGAACGGTTTTTGTTAATCCCGGGCCTCTTGAGCAGGGATTCTATGCAGTTATAAGCCTAGAAGGAGGTGTTGCTAGGGCTACACTAGGGAGGCTTGGCTCCGGGTGATACTAAAATCTAACCCTATAACCATTGGAGGATAGCTCATGTTAGGTGTGGAGGCCTCTGAATTGACTAACGAAACGCTAGAGGCGCGGGCCTCTAAATACATTATGAGCGCTGAGACCGCTGTTCGCAGTCTAAGAACGAAGATAGAGGAAGCCCAGAGGAAGAAGGTTGTAAACATTGAAGCCCTACTAGACGCTGCTGAGAGGTATATAGAAGATGCCAAGTACTACGCCGCCAAAGGAGATCTCGAGACAGCACTCGCAGCAGCAAGCTACGCCGAAGGATTGATAGACTCCCTGAAATACCTTGGCGTAATAGAGCCCGAATGGCCCCAAGGCAGTGAGATAGAGAAGAGAGTATTCGTTGGGGGTACTTTCGAGCTCCTCCATCCAGGCCACATAGAACTCTTTCGATACGCCTCTAGCCACGGAAAGCTGTATGTGGTCGTAGCTAGAGACAAAACTGTAAGACGAGTCAAAGGCAGAAATCCTGTTCTAGACGAGAGAGCTCGGCTCGAGGTTGTATCTTCTGTCAAATATGTCTACAGGGCTTTCCTAGGTAGTGAGAGCGACTTTCTAGAGTCTGTAGAGAGGGTTAAGCCAGACGTCATCGTTCTGGGACCAGACCAGATGTTCGATGAGGAAGATCTTAGAAGATCTATTAGGGAGCGGCTGGGCTATGCGCCTAAGGTTATCAGGTTTCCCGAAAAGAGGGAGTTCCAGGAGGGTTTGAGGGGAGTTAGAGACATAGTTAGGAGAGTATGCCGCGAGCACTGCGGGAGAGAGAAGGGCAGCGCGACGCAATAGCCTCTAGGACCTTCTCCAAGAGCTTCCTCGCCCCACCTTCACTCTTGGCTTCCAACATGATCCTGAGCACAGGCTCCGTGCCGCTTGGCCTCACGAGAACCCAGTAGTCTTCGCCAATTACCTTAACACCATCAATCTTTACTAGCCTCTCCCCGGCGAACAGCTCTTCAACCGCGGCCAGAGCACACGTAGAGTCCTCCCTTGACGAAGGAATCTTTATCTTTATCGGATAATACTTCGGCAGCCTATTGAAGAGCACCGAGGACCTCAAACCACCATCTTCTGATAACATAGAAAGCATGAGAGCGATCTTCATCCCACCATCCCTAACAAGCTGATGTGGCGGGTGCATGTAGCCCCCGTTCTCTTCGAACGCGGCTATCCCCCCCATCTCTCTTAGCATCTTAGCGATTTTGGGTGCTCCCACAGGGGTCCACACAACCTCAACACCGTACTGCCTGAGATACTCTTCCACGAGGCTACTGCTGGAGACTCCTGTAAAGACTCTCTTGGGCCCTTCTGCAATCCCCGCCTCTACTACATGGGCCGCGAGCAGCGTGCCGCTACGATCCCCCCAATGTACTCGCCCTAAGTCGTCTATCACTATCGCCCTGTCACCGTCAGCATCGTGCCCCACACCAAGGACTGCACCCGACTCCACAACGGTTCTAGCAGCTAGAGTAAGGCTCTTCGGGCTGGGCTCTGGGCTTCTGGCCGGGAAGAGAGGGTCTGGATTACAATTCAGTGTTACGGGTTTAACGCCTAGCCTAGAGAGGATCTTGGGGGTAGTGTAGCTTGTAGCACCTCCGCCACAATCCACTAGGACCTTGTAGGATCTTGCCTTAATCCTGTCGGAGTCGACTAGTCTAGCTATAGATTCCACGTAATAATCGATAGCATTAGTAACCCTCCCAGGAGTTCCAGAAAGCTGTTGCCACTCCACGCTGCTAAAACGCTCCTCGAAGAATATTTTCTCAATCTCCTCCTCGACCTCACCACTAATCTCAATGCCATCACCTCCAACAACCTTCACCCCATTATACTCAGGTGGATTATGGCTCGCAGTAATCATAACCCCCGCATCATAACCCTTATCCCTCACATAAAGCTGGAGCGCTGGGGTTGGCAACACGCCCGCAACATCCACCTTGACACCCTCGAAAGCGAGGCCCGCAACAACCAAGCCCTCATAATAATAGCCAGCAGACCTTGTATCCCTCCCCACAAGTATCCTGGAACCCCTTCCAAAATAACTACCTATAGCCCGCGCAAGCCTCAGCACAAGCTCAGGAGTAAACTCCCTCCCTATAACGCCGCGAACCCCATCAGTACCGAATAGCTTACCCAACTCCTCGGCCTACCTCCAAGATAATCCAGGATTGGCTAGATTCATTATTAAAAACATTTGAGCAGCAGCCATACTATGATGCTTATTCAGACAATATCATACTGTCTTGTCCTGAAAAGTTTCTAATAGTTCTACGTGAGCCTGAATATCTTACTATTTATTTCTATTTATTTCGTGTAGTATTGTTCAGCACTCAAGACCTTCCTCATCCCGCTCAAGCGGTTGGCCCCGCTAGGTTCATCACATTAATAATACTACGTCATTAGCATGGTTGAGACTCTCTAGGTTTTATTTAGAATAAGCAAAAACATCTTTAATAGAAATTTTAGGTATCCCAACCATCCTTACGCGTTATCCTATCTCTGCCTTTGGAGTTGGGGATAAGAGGCCTAGCTTGTCCAGCAGTCTGAAGAACTCTCTCATCCAGAATGGGATGTCTGGCGGATATCGGGAGCTGACTAGGTTGCCGTCTACGACCACCGCCTCATCAACCCATTCACCGCCCGCTGCGATGACGTCGTCCTTCACCCCCCAATAGCTCGTCAGGCGCCTACCCTTAACAACCCCTGCGCTAATGAGGACCTGCGGGCCGTGGCAGATGGTTGCTACAGGCTTGCTCTTTTCGAAGAAATACTTCACTATTTTCAGCGCGGCTTCGGAAAGCCTCACCCTCTCGGGAGCCCTACCGCCAGGTATAACTAGGACGTCGAAATCCCCCGGATTGACCTCCTCAAATGAAAGCTCTGCCTTCGCCCTGTAGCCAAGCTTTCCCTTAACCTCTCCCTTCTCGGGGGCTGCAATAACAGTCTCGAACCCAGCCTCAATAAGCCTATAATATGGGTAGAACAACTCTATGTCCTCAAAGTAGTCCGCAGTTATAATAAGGGCTCTAGGCATCCCCACGAGCCACCTCACTAATCAATTGGTGCATCCACGGTATTCAATGCATAGGAGTTCTAGATAAAAGTCACTGCAATAAAGCCGCTGTCTAGCTTCCTTAGGCGGAAATTAAACATAGCGAAATGCTCGTGTAGAACGCGCTAATAACACTACCACATCTTTCGATTGCAGGTAGGGCAGGATCAACTACAATATTAAAATCGCTTGAGAGCAGCGGGGCTTGGGCCCGCTGCACTCTACCAAACTACTGTACAGGGTCTACTTTGACCCCGTACTTGTTCCTCCACTCCTCGAAAGCTTGCTTCTCTTCCTCTGTCAGCTCCCTACCTATCCTGTACCATCCGCCCTTCTCGGTCTTCAGTTCTTCAGGCGCCTCTGACACCTTGTATATGCAATTTACCGGGCAGCTCTCTATACAGCTGAAGTCGTCCTGGCACTTCTCCCATATCAGCCTTGCCTTCATGTTGTCATCGAACTCCAGAGCGTCGTAGGGACAAACTTCAATGCACGCTCCGCAGCTTATACAGGTGTCCATGTCTATCGCTACTCTCACGAATTGGGCTAGGTTGCTCATAGCCCCGGTCACCACGTCTTCACTTAGTATCCACGTGGGATTAATAAGGGTTGATATAGTATAACGGAGTTAACACCTGCCCTCCAGCACGGAGGAATCGCTAACGGTGTATAAAACTTAATACCATCTAGCACTGAAAACATAGGTTCAAGGCTACCAACATAAATTAGCGGTTGTTGTGATCGGTGGTGTCTTTGGCCAACGAGGCAACTATTCCTGAGTTCCTCGAGTATGCGAGGAAAGTGGCAGAGAAGCGGGGATTCTCTTATAAGTTGGAAGACGGCGTCATAGAGCTCAGACACCAGTCAGCCCCCCTTAGGTTAATCGCCGCACTACAGCAGGGGAGCTTGCGTGTCAGGCTAGAGTTGTTCGGCGAGATCGAGGATCTGGTTGAGGGTGTTGAGGGTTCTCAGGACGAGATTCGGAGTGTCGTTGAGGATTACCTCTTAGAAGTTGAGATGGTAGCTGAGGAACTGGAAGCTAAGGCTAGATCTCTAGGTTTAAGTGTAAGGTCCGAGGTTAGAGAGAGTATCATGGATATACTCGACGAGTTAGAGGATTATCTCGAGTTAATCTACTAACCCCCCAATATTTTTCTAACACTTGCAACCACCTCCTCGAGCTCTCCAGAGCCTCTAGTAACATAGTGCACTGGCATGTCCAGCGTTCTCTTGATATCCTTCCTTAGATACCTGTAGTCGAGTAGGAAGAATGCAGCCCTATCTTCGGGCCTCCTTATCGCCCTTCCCAATGCCTGCCTGACCTTGATCATAGGGCCCACTAGGTATACCAGCTTCCTAGCCGTGGTAGGCCCTATCCTCCCTGCGATGACCTTCAGATGGGTCTTCGTATAGTCGTCTGGCTGTGGGAAGGGGATCCCTACAACAGCTACGACCTTCAGCAGGTTGTTCCCCTCATAATCTATAAACTCCACGCCCTCAACCAGCTTGCCACCCGCGACCGCATTAACTAGAATAGCCTCTCCCGGTTCTCTAGATAGTAAGAATGACTCCACCTCTTCTAAGCTCGTGGACTTAGACTCTACAATTAGCTCGAACTCCGAGGGAAGCCTCTCTATAACCCTGTACATAACTTCGTAACTTGGATAGACAGCCAACTTTAGGCCAGGCAGGCCCCTGTGTATAGTTGCTAGTCTCGAAGCTATCAGCCTATACATTCTATCGTCACGGTGCTTAAAAGCCGTGGTGACGTCAGACACTACCGTCACTACGTACGACCCGTAGCTTGTTACGCCGAACGCTATTGAGGCCTCTACATGCTTCACGTTTCTATTAATCCCTAGAACGCTACGCACCATACCGCCTGGCGGCATAGTCCCACTCATGAGTATAGCGGCTTTGACGCGTGAGAGTGAAGCTGATACCACGGAAGAAGGGTCTAGGGGAGTAGCGATAAGCCATAAGTTGCCCCTCTCATCCTCCTCAGCAAACAGATAAGAGTCGTCCCTAACTAGAACCTGCATCCAAGCCTGGATCTTAGACAGGTGAGTCTTAATCCTTCCAAGACCTTGAGGACCTAAACTCATAAGAGCTTCCTCGGCCTTCTTCATCCTGATCAACTCAACAACATCTGAGACAACCTCTATGTCCCCCAGCCTCTCTAGGAAGGGCTTTTTATCAGCTAGTCTTATCCTAGGCGCTGATATTCCCATAATAATCTGGGAGATCTCCCTAAGACCTGAGGCGAGACTGGTGGCTGATGGAGCATATTCTTCGATCTCCCTTATAGAGTTCTCGAAATCGCGCTTAGACACCCTATACTCAAGCAACGTGTGTGCATTGAGGAGGCTGTGAGCCTCGTCTACGACTACCACAAAGTCTTCTGGAGAATAAGGTTCTAGGAACGACTGGAATACGTCTTCCTTGAAGAAGTAGGGGTATGTGGCCACTATGAACATGCTATCATCTACCAGTGATCGGAATGCGAAGAAGGGACAAAGCTTCTTGAACTTAGCTAAGTCCCATGCAATCCTGTAAGCGCTGATTCCAGGATGGGATGAGATGTGCTGCCTAACTACGCTAGGATCTATAGTCATCAAGTTCGAGTAGTAGTCACACACACCCTTTACCCTGGCTAGCCTGCAGTTACCCCAGAAATCCTCCACGGAGGGCAGGCTTCCGGGAGACGTCATAAGCGGGCACATTCTCCTGGCGCTGAACAAGAGCGTGAACTCCGCTCTGAACCGCTTAAGCTCCCTTACAACGGGGTCTAGCTCGTTCACAGTCCTGACTAAATACAAGATCTTGTCTGCGGAAGATGATAGTAGACCATATATCACTGCTGCGGTTTTGCCGAATCCTGTGGGTGCACTCAAAACCATAATGTCTCGAGTATCAACAGCCCTCCTGACTTCCTCCGCAATCTCTCTCTGCCCTTTTCTCCAAGACTCGTAGGGGAAAACCGCCTTACTCATGCATTGAAACACCCTGAACCAGCATAGCCACGATGCTGAGGGGGGCTCAGACAGCCACCGCTCTCTCATCTATCTACCATACTTCGGATATTAGGTGTTCATCATAGCCCTCATAGCCAGATGCGGCTCAACGCATCTTCATGATTGAAATCCCCCAGGAAGTAGGTATATTGATTATTGGAGGGCTACACGACTTGATGCCTTTAGCAATAGCCGTCGGAACTATTCTCCATATTATACTTAATATTGTAGCCCCTGTGATAGGCAGCCTAATAGCAGGGCTTGTGGCTGGAGTGATAGTTAGAAGCCCTTCAGGAGGGGCTATAGCTGGGCTTGTTTCGGGTTTAATAGCTGCCCTTGTATTCTGGGTACTCTACGCGATAGGAGTCCTTCTCCTCGCGGGGCTTGTAGGGCTCTTCGCGGGCATACCAGGACTAGCGTTTATAGTAGGTGCTGGAGGTGTAGTTGGGGTAGTAGGCCTCTTTATAGCTTTGATAATAGGGCTTCTTCTCGGATTGATTGGCATGTTAGGAGGCGTTCTAGGAGGTATAATTGGCGGGACCCTATCTAGATAAGTAGTAACGCTAGCATCACTAGAGGTAGCGCTCTTGCTTAATACATAGCCTTAACTTTATGGGTGATGTGAGAGTAGGAGCCCTTATCCTCATGGGTTTGTGGCGGGCCCGCCGGGATTCGAACCCGGGACTTCCGCGGGGCCAGGACCTAACGCTTATACCCCTCTACGGGTTAAGAGCCCGCCGCTCTACCAGGCTGAGCTACGGGCCCACTCTCCGCCGGGGTTAGTTAATCATGTTATGCGGCCTTAAAAATTTAGTAGTCTCTGTGAAGGACCTCCCTCTTCCTACACAGTACTAACTGACTAAAGCATTAGCTCCTTGTACTTGACAGTGACATCTAAACTCTTCTTAAGGTCGGCAAAGAGTCTTTGTGCCTCCTCCACATCGGATGGCTCAACCTTAGTTGATCCCCTTCTCCTGGCTATCATGAGTGAGGGTTCTAAGAGCTGTAGAGCGTATCTTAAGCTATTCTCACTACCTATGTCAGATAGCTTCTCGAGTGCCTCATTGGAGAGGGGGACTTCTTCCTCGTCAGCCCTAAGCCTTATAATTTCCCTAATCTCATCCTTTCTGTACGGCCGTGTAGTTATTATTAGAAGCCTATCTAAAAGGTCCCTTGGTATCCCGTGGGGGCTTTCTATGTCTGTACCTCTTACCTTGGCTATACCCCTATTCGTGGCCAGTATTATGATTGGTGCTATGTCACTCTCCATAGCCTTTGTTAGAAAAGAGAATAGCTCCATGTCTAGTAGGTGTGCGTCGTCTATAAATATCACACCAGCAATTATCTCTGCCTTACCCTCATCTACCCACTTCCTTATAATCTCGTCGGTCTTCTTCCTGTCTTCAGATGTTATACCCCTCTCAGCCTCGAATATGCTCAGCAGCCCTGTGAAGGCTACTCTCTGAGCAGCTACACTAGCATCTATCTCGTGTAAAGTGACGGTTCTCACAAACTCCTTAACCTTTCTAACTGGCCCCTTAGGTATCTCTACCTCCCTCTGAACGTCTATATCAAAGCTTCTCCCCCTCTCCTTCCCCCTACCCACCACCCTGACAACACCGGTCTCCGCGTCTATGAGTATAACGTCTCCCTTCCTAACACCAAGTGAGACCAGCTGTTCTGCTATCTCGGGGCCCACGCTAAACGATCTAGACTCCTCCTGCGTCTCTAAAGTAATCTTGGCACCAGCTATCGCGGGATAGGGGCTGAAGGGCGTTCTTCTCCGAAGTATGCTCAGCGATGAGACGAGACCTTCAACAACCTCACGCTTCTCCCTAACCCTAACGCCTATCGCCTTCCTAAACATCTGCTCGATCTTCTCGATTTTATCTCCCTCACCGTACAGCTCTCCAGCGTTTATCGAAACGAAGGGGGTATCCTCACCGAGCTCCCTAGCAATTCCAATGGCAATAGCGGTCTTGCCGGTTCCAGGCGGGCCCACAAGTAGAATCCCCTTCCCGCTCAGCCTACCCTCCCTGACCATTGACACTACTATACCAGCAGCCTCCCTAGCCTCCTCCTGCCCAACAAGCCCGTCTCCCACCTTCCTAGCGCGACCATCCTTATCTAGGCCTAACCCCGTTATGTGGCTATGCCTCCCGAATCCAAGCCTTCGCAGCGACTCTAGCTTAAATCCCTCCTCCATAGCCATGCAACACCATATATTCAAGAGACTATTCGTGAGAAGGCCTAATAGCGGTTCTACAAGGACCTGACTTAGGCTATCTAGACTCGCTCAAATATAGCTGAACCTAATCTTTAATGACCAACAACCCATTAGCAATCTTAGGTTAACCATGGAAGAACTCGCAGGCTGCCGCAACTATGATATTGATCTAGCTATCCAGCTTATTCATAGCCCTACTGATATAGTGTATTGTCTCAGCAGCATACTTCAGAGCAGCCTTAGCCTTTAAGTGCTCCACAGTCGTGTATAACCCCCTAAAGGAAATCTCTCTCACACTACCCTCACCCACCCTTACGAAATCCAGCGTCGCCAAATCTTCTCCAACAACTCCTCCTATCCTAGCCTGGAGAGATCTAAGCTCCTCCTCTACATTCCTCAAGTAAATCTCAACCTCTTCAGGCAAGGGCTGAGGCTCTTCAAAAACTATGCGAACATGCGTCTCACCCTTATAGAGCCTAGCCACCCTCCTCCTCCCGACCTTAATGTCTTCTCCCTTCTCCCCTGGTAGAGGAGCCTCGCTAACACCACCCTTCTCCAGCACCTCTAAAATAGTCTTTGCTACCTCTAGCTCCTCTTCTAACTCGGTAATCCTCTTCTTAACCCACTCAATAAGCCTCTCCCTATCTACAAGTCTGCTCTCCCTTGACAATGCAGCGCCCGATTAAGGTTTTCGAGTAGTGTATACTATACTATCTAAACCCTTGTATTACCGCTTTAGCTGCGTCTAAGTAGAATTGATGTGTTGAGAGACTCAAGGCTCCTATCGTCGAACCGCCTATCCATAAACTATATGGGTCTATATAGTCTGGAGCCGTTCTTCTCTATAACCTCAACTCTACCCTCAATATATAGCCTTCTGAGGTGGGCCAGAGCCTCGCCGATTGCAAAGAACTTCTCCATTGGCGGGTATTCTTCCCAACTGGCGTATCTAGTCCTCCACTTTAGCTCTCTAGCAACCTCGTAGCCTGTTGCAGCTCCCTTCCTCCGGAGGAGGTCTTCTACCTCCTTTAGCCTAGATTCGTGGTGTCTCAGTATCTCTACTGCGCGGACGCTCGGGTCTATTATAGGCTCTCTGTGGCCGCTGTACGCTATATGATATTTCCTCTCGGCTATGTAAGCTAGAGTTTTCAGATAGTCTCCAAGAGGGTCTCTCTCCCAGGAGTCTAGTATTATCGTTGGAGTAATGTTCTCGATAATGCTGTCACCGACGAAGGCAGCCGGGTAGTCCAAGCTCTCGAGAATTATGTGGCCGGGCGTGTGGCCAGGTGCGGGAACCGCCCTAAGCCTAACATCGCCGAGTGCTAGTATGTCGCCTGAATATATAGGCCTAAGCTCTAAAGATGAGAAACTTCTGTAAGCATCGCTAAGAATGAGTGCTGGATGCGCTCTCTCTATCTCTTTGATGGTCTCGTCTGGAACACCATTTTCGCTATACAGACTGAAAACACCCTCGAGGTAATAGTCAGGAGAACCGCTTCTAAGAGGTAGCTCAAGCTCACCAATGCTTACAAATACATCTGCCGAGAAAACGTCTTTCAGCAACGCCGCTCCTGTCATGTGGTCTACGTGGAAATGTGTTATAACAATCTTCTCCAGCTCGAACCTCTCGCCAACCTTCTCCTTGAGACGTCTAATCAAGCCATGTATGCTCCGAGCTGAATACATCCCAGCATCTATTAGATAAACTGAGTTACCATTCTCGTAAGCATAAACGTTTACGTATCCAAGGCTTTTTATTGGAATCCACGTCTTAATCGCTATTGGCGGCCTAAATTCACTCATGTCAACCGCCCATAGTTTTGGGTTTCCGTTAAAATATTCACTTTTCGAATTGTTGTTATTCAAAGCTGATTAACTAAGCCATGAAAACAAGTAATTATCATATGAAACATTATTACTTATATTACAGTTATTAATATCATTTATACTAATTCTATAAATCATAACGTTTAAAGTAGGATGAAAGGAAACAAACACCCAAATGCTACAGAGAACCAGCTCACCAGCTGGTAGCTTACCCTGCTGAATTCATGACCTCGAAGGTAATACTAACACTAACCACCCAGGAATCAATTCAATCAAAACTCTCAGAGGATTACTAGGGGTGAGCTTTCCGTGATTTTGAGCGATAGGGATATTGAGGGGCTTCTGGCTCTGGGGGAGCTTGTTGTTGATCCTCTTGCGGGGGATAGTGTTAGGGAGAATGGTTTGGACTTGAGGCTGGGGCGGGGGTACTGCAGGTTCAGGCCTACGGGGAGGGTGCTGGACCCCAGGAGCCCTGGGGACCCTGGGGAGTTCTATGAGTGCGGGGAGGGGGATGAGATTGTGGTTAGGCCCCTGGAGCATATACTCCTCCATACTGTGGAGTACATCAGGCTACCCCCGTATGTGGCTGGGCTGGTCAACCTGAGGAGCACCTGGGCCAGGACTGGGCTGTACATCCCCGCGACCGTGGTGGACGCTGGGTTCGAGGGACAACTCACAATAGAAGTGGTGGGCTCGAGCTTCCCAGTCAAGCTCTACCCGGGAGACCGCTTCCTACACCTAGTCCTGGTCAGGCTGAACACACCAGCCAGAAAACCATACAGCGGGAGATACCAAGGCCAGCGCGGAGTAAAGATTCCAAAGATATTCACGAGCTAATTGGTACTAGCTCTGTTGCCGTGCCTTATCTCTTTAAAGTATTGCGATATAGTCTTGGTTATATCGGCTGCAATTACGGCTATGACTGGATAGTATATGAACGGGGCTAGACTTACAGGTCCTAGGACATCATAGAGGAATCTGAAGGTGTTTAACAGTGGAACGCTTACCGCCACTGCAAGAGAGTATCCCACAAGCGCTGAGAGCGCTGTTGCTAGCCTCGACATAGCTATAGATCCTATTATAGCAACTGATAGTGGGGCTGCTATGACCCCTATAGGAGGCGGCAGTAGGTAGATTACTGCAACGAATAAGAGCGACGCGACAACTATTCCAGCCGCAGTCTTCACTACCAAAACTTTCTCACCCCGCTGGAGTCACGGAAAGCAAAAGCCTAGCGTCAGGCTCACCATATATCTCGACCTCAACGTACTGGCCCTTCAACCATGTCTCTCTATAGAGGTTCTGGTAGAAAGGCGAGAAAGGAACTCCACTAGGACCGCCGGGCAGGGAGAAGTATATCGATGATTCAGACAGGTCTACAACTATCCTAACGCTGGGCCCAGCCGACACGGGAGCGCCTCTACTACTAGTTATCTCGCTTGGTGGGGCAACGTTAACTGAAAACGGGCCGCCGGGAGCAGGGCGCTCATCAAACCCTAGAACACTTGATATGACGTGGTCGGGGTTATAGTAGTGTATCTTGCCATAAAACCAATCTTCCGGATCATCGGAACCAAAGTACTCTGTGGCCGTTGCTACGGCCTTTCTTAGAGCCTCTACAGCAATCTCCTCTAGCTCTCCATCCTCGAAATATTTCTCTATCCAGACTTCTCCTTCTAGGTAGCTATTCACTAGAACTTCGATATGCTCTACCTTGAGGAACCGCCAATCGCTGTAGGAGCCATATAGCTCCTTCCAGACTTCTTGTGCAAAGAACCACGAAGAGAGCAAAACTAGTGTGGCTCCCGTTGATGTCTCGCCCGTGCTTGGACTTGGCAGCCATGACTCTATGGTCGAGGTGTACTCATTACTAACTCCAGCTTTCTCTAGAAGGGCGAGAAGTAGAGTTGCCATCCTCTCTAGGCCTAAATCCCTCGTGTCCGTCTGTATTTTCATATTCTCCCTAATCGATATTGCTCCGTCTCGGGATGCTTGTTCAAGAAGGCTGTATATGCGCTGGGTTCTGAACCTGTCTGCATAGTTCCATCCAAACCCTTCCCAACACTCTAGGTCGAAGGGTCTGCTGTTGGCTGTTGCCACGTATCCTGATGGAGGATTATACAGTATAGGTATCTCTGAATAATCTCTATATCCTTTCCATTCACCCTCCCCCTCACTACCATTGAACGGGAGGAAGCCCGTGTTAACAATACCGCCGTACCTGGTGACTATCAAAGGAGTGTTAGATCTAAGTGGATAGGCCCCGACCGGACTGTACGCTATATTCCCGTCTCTGTCTGCTATAACCATGTTCTGAGGTGGCCCGTAGAAGAATCTTTGAGCCTGGAGGGCTTCAACCACGTTATCAGCCTTGTTAAGTAGCCATAGGAATATTACCTCGAACGTTGGTCCTCTCCCAGTGTAGGCAACAGCATATTTTTCGCCTTCCCACTCGATAAGGGGACCGTGGATTGTATATTCGATGGTTACCGCCTCCTCTCTATAGCTCCTGCCGGCTGGATCCCACACATAAACTTTATACTCTCTTGCCTCGACCTCCATCACCTCTCCCTTGTAGATATACCTTTTTTCGTCGAGCCAATCATAGTAGTAGAAGTCTGTGAAGTCGCTCCCCACATTTGTGAATCCCCATGCGACATTGCTATTCCGTCCTATCACTACGAGAGGCACTCCTGGAAGGAAAACCCCTGCAACATTATAGCCAGGACTGCTGACTCTCATGAAGAGCCATAGACTAGGTGCTGTAAGCTGGAGGTGAGGGTCATTAGCTAGCATGGGTTTCCCACTTTCGGTATAAACTCCCGAGATAACCCAGTTGTTTGAGGCTTCCATATAGCCCGGTGACAAAACAGACACAAGTTTCTCGCTAAGCATGATTGCGTGCTCGACACCGTTTACGAGGCCGGGCCCTGTGTTAAGCTCTACCGGAGCTCCGTGGAGGGGCTCACTGACTATGCTTTCTTCTATATCCGGGTCGAAGGGGCCATCCATACCGGTTATTTCTCCCCACGTCACGGCCTCATAGCATATTGCGTGGGAGAGGTTTAGGTTTCTCTCGACAACGTCTAGGTCGACTATCAAGTCATACCCGTTTCTCTTCACAAGTTTTTGCAGCACAAGATCGTCAGTAGAGTACGATAGCATAAGGTGGAAGAATTTAGACAGGGCTATACTATCCACCGGGTGCCACTTAGAGGGCATTACCCCCAGAAGCCTGTACTCAGCCGGGAGGAGCCCATTCTCTACAGCATAGTTGATATAGTCGTTGACACCCCTAGTATACCATTCTATAGCCCTAGCCAGTTCAGAATACTCTTCTGCCGATTTGATGTATTCCCAAGTTGCTACGCTCGAGTCTCTAAAACCCAGGGTGAGAGACGTTCTATCAACTTCAAGCGCAGCTTCTCCCAGAAGTCCGGACAGCTCCCCTAGAGCTACACGTCTGAAGACATCCATCTGGAATAGTCTTAAGCTGGCCTGAGTCCAGCCTATGGCGTAGAAGGCTGCATTCTCGCTGTCAGCTATTATATGCGGTACACCGTAATCGTCCATGTAGACCTTTGCCTTACCATCCAAGCCAGCCACTTCCAGGTACACATCCTCGGGCAGGTCTAGAGATAGTCCTCCAACTACCCCGCCTACAGGATCAACTATTTGATATACTGGTGGCAGTAGTACTGGAACAAGGAGTAGAAGCACTAAGACCGATGCTTCCATAGCAAGTAGAAATAATCTAAAGCGTCCAACCGAGGCTCGAGCCAAAACACAGGGCACCTTTAAGAAATTCATAGCTACAGCTATCCATCTAAACTTTCTCCACAACCAAGATACATACGACTAGAAAGTCCTAGTCCCCGAGGACCTCAGATAATACTCTAGATATGTTTCCATAGGTTAAAGCACTCAGCTCCTTATCTCCCAGCCCGGCCTCTCCCAGCGCATCTAGAAGGTCTGGTAGCTTATCTATCGACTCCAGACCTATCGGGGGATCAACGCCAATCAGACCATGGTAATCCGTCCCTATAGCTATCCACTGGTATCCAAACCTTTCTACAAAGTCTAATATCTGGGCGACTACATCATCAATAGTAGGCCTCCGCCCCAACGTTATAAGGCTTCCTATGAAGGAGTAGCCTATAACCCCTCCGGTCTTTATCACTGCCTCAACCATCTCCTCGCTAACATTCCTCGGGTTGTCGACAAACCACCTGAAGTTAGTATGGGACACGATAACTGGTTTTCTAGAAATCGCCGCAACATCTAGCACTGTCTTGTCGCTGGCATGAGCGAGATCAACTATAATGCCCAGCCTTCCAGCCTCTCTAACAAGCTCCTCTCCAGACCCTGTCAAGCCATAGTCCTTTCTGGTTCTACAGCTAGCAGCCCACATATTGTCATGGTTCCATGTGAGGCCCACACTCCTGACTCCGAGCCTCCACAACACCTCCAAGTCTAGCACGTCAAGTAGCGGATCAGCACCCTCCAAATGTAATATTAACCCAAGCCTCCACTCTCCTGAGCCCATTATAGACTTGACTTCTTTGATCGAAGTTATGATTTCTATCTCGTGCAGCCTTGATAGAGCGTAGAGAGTTTTAAGTTGGTCTAGCATTATTAGCCTCGAGGAAGCAGGGGTCGGGTAGGAGGTCCTCTCTTTAAAACCATATACTTCAATCTGTGGGAATAACGCTGCAAAAACTATCCTAACGTTAGCCCTATTATACTTAGGTATATCTGCCTCCCTCCCCTCCACATCTAAATCAAATCTCTGCGCTTTAGCCCCAAGACCCCCAGTCATGTAATAAAATGCTATGTCTTCGTGTAGGTCAACTATGGGATAGCTCACTTAAACGTCACTCCCCCTAATCCTTTCCTTACAGTGCTTAATTTTAAGTTAGGGTGGAGGGAGTGTAATATTAGGAGCTTGTAGAGGCAATAGGGTGTGCCAGCTATTGCAGTTTGGTAGAGAGTTGAGGAGGCTAGAGTCGTTCATCCTCGACAAAATATCAAAATACAGGATGCCGGGGCTTAGCCTGGGCTTATTAAGTAACGGAGATCGGTGGATAAGGACGTTCGGCTACAGTAATCTCGAGACAGGTAGTCCAGTACGGGGTGAGACTCTATTCGGTATAGGTAGCATAACCAAATCGTTCACTGCCCTAGCAATCCTGATATTGGCCAGAGAGGGGCTGTTGTCACCTCAGGATCCTGTAGAGGACTATATTGACACGAGTTTATCGATAGACTCAGAGCCTATAAGGATACACCACCTACTTACACACACCTCAGGCATACCAGCAACAGGCTACGCTGAGTCGCTGCTCCGAGGGTTTTTCGGGGCCAAGGAGTATTGGAAGCCGTACTCCAACCCTAGAGACGCTCTCCTTTATTTAGAGAAGGCTGTCAGAGAGGGGTGGTATCTCGGCAAGCCTGGACAAAGGTTCTTCTACCTTAACGAAGGGTATGTAGTTCTAGGATTGATAGTAGAGGCGGTTTCTGGCGAGCCGTATAGGTCCTTCGTTAGAGAGAAGATTCTCCGCGAGCTTGGTATGAATCATACATGCTTTCTCGGAGGATGCCCCGATGGGCTCGATATGGCGACACCCTATGCTCCAGGATCTCCACCTAGAAGCGTTACCATACCCTCGGGGATAGAGGCTGATGGTGGATTGCTATCTAATGTAGTCGACATGCTGAAGTATGTGGAGGCTTTATCAACTAGAAGCGAACCCGTAATGGATTCCGCCGAGATCATGGAGAGGGCATATGTGAAAGTTCCATGGCAGGTCTTAGGTGGGGAGAGTTATGGATACGGGCTCTTGCTAATCCCTGGCTTCGACGGCAAGATGATAGCAGGCCATGGTGGAAGTGTACTAGGATACACTGCTTGGATGGGCTATATCCCCAGAGAAGGTATCGGTGTTGTGGTAATGTCGAACACTACGGGATACCCATTGATGCTCATAGGCCTGGCATCCCTTTCATCAATAATGAACGGGGATCCCTACTCCCCAGCGCCTGTAAGATATCTTGAGCTTCTCGAGAAGCTGGAGGGTTATTACGAGGGGTTTGAGGGCAGCGTCAAGTATAGGCTGAGGATAGTTGGGTCGGCGCTATTGGCCGAGCAGGTTGGTGGATTCGCGGGCCAGCTTATACTGGTGCCCGATGAAATCCCGGAATATGACGACTTATCTAGAGGATCCGTCCGTCTCTGGTCCCCCTACCTGGGCGGTAGGATGATAGCCGAGTTTTGGTGGTCGGGGGATAGGGTTGAAGGGATGATCGATAGATACAGGCTGGTTAAAAAGGGCGGGCTTTAGTAGCCAGTAGAGCCCTTATCAAGTAGATCCATTAAATCGCTTAGAGGTATGAAAGCCAGGCCAGCTGCTGTATCGGCCGAGCCATAGGAGACTAGGATCTCATTGTCAACTAGCCAAGAGCCACACGGGAATACTGTGTACGGCCTGTCACCATATATCTCTTCTACTGTCTTTGGCTCCATGATATAAGTTGGAGTTACAGACCTCACAACTAGGTCCTCGCCTTCGATGTCTATAATCATGGCGAAAGCCCTATAGACCTGCATCTCCGTATCCACACCATGAAGAAGCACCAGTATACCCTCGCCGCTATAACCTACAACTGGCGAGGCCCACCCAACCTTTTCTTCGAAGGGAGCCGGATCTATTACTCTCCAAGTCTCGCCAACAACGATAGGAGTAATCCCATCCCTCTCAGGTATACCGTCTATCTTACTCACCAGAAGATGGAACCTGCCAGACACGTCGTGTACCCTAAGAAATGCGAGCTTATCCATTTTGTGTTCGAGTATGAACGAGTTTTTAATGCTAACAGCTAGAGGAGCCTCGTCAGGCTTAAGCGTTATATACCCCTTCTTGCTCCAAGACCCGTTATTCCTCACAGCCACCACTGGGAAAGTGTTTCCAATATTAGTCTGTGAGTAGTAGGCTAGAGTCCTGCCAGTGTACACTATAACCTCCTTATCCTCGACTTTAGTGAATCGTGGGTCCTCCGCACCCCAGAAATCTATCCACCCTCCAGGAAATATCTCGGGCTCTGCCTTCAGCCTAGATTCACATGCTCGACACGCTCCCGATGTTAGGTCTTCCAGGCTCAACTCCACCCTTGCAATCATACTAACATACTTATAATACCCCGCAATAGCCCTACCATGAATCTCAACCAAGCCTTTAGAATCTACCTTGAGGGCCGGGTTGAAGAATGATACTACCCTCCTGGTAGAGCCTTTAGTGAGCTCCACGTTCTCCGGCCGTATGAAGCCGATTCTGCGGGCAAGGTCTCTTGTACCTCTGACTCTGAGGTTGTCGGCCTCTGAGCTGCCGACAGCAGATCTAAATAGGCCTTTAAGGCTCCTGCCCATATTTACCATACTTCAACGCTACCCCCGGGGCTCTACCACGGGGACCATGTATTCCTTCAGGCTCCTAATAGTTATCTTGACTGTGCCGTCGTCCACCTCATACTCTAGGTCGTCTCCAGACACTGCATCATAGACCCTCAGCCTCCCTTCTGCTGGCCTAGGTAGGTAGACGTTGAAGGGGCCTACCGGTACGAGCGTCCTTGGGGGGTGCACGTTATAGCTGGGATGGTATGGAGGGAGTGCTTGTTTGCTCGGCCCAGTAACGGTTGAGAGTATCCTTTCGTTAAATGTGAGATTCACCAGGTGAGCCCCTACCGAGTCTCCCTTAGCGAAGTATTCTACCTGCACAGTATCAGGTGCGTCGCTCCAAGCTTTGGGGCGTCGAGATAACTTGAAGAGGGGCCTCATCAATAGCTCTGCATAGTCAGGATGTCCTAGCCTCGAGTAGTGTGCTCCGAGACGCACTGAGTAGTAGAGCGTCCGCCCTCTACCTGAGCCTCCTAATATTGCCGCTGCCATGTTAAGCGTTGAGTCGGGGGCTGGCGTACTCCTCCCTAGCGTGTATTCATAGCCATAGGCACTCCTCCCAAGTCTACCCATAGCTATCGGCCTCCCTGTGGTAGGCCTGGCTCTGACAAGCTCACCTAGCCTCGGCTCGAAGCGCTCTTTAGTGAATGCTGTTGAGAAGTCGCCCAGAACTATGGATCTAGGCATACCCCTCCAAAACTCCTCGTAGATCTCAGGGTCGAAGGCCAGATCTATGTAGACATAACCGAAGAAAAACACCCCCTCGTAAGTAGCCCCTAACACGTCTTCAATTGCCAGGGCGTGTCTATACGTGAAGTCAGGCCTCATCGTCCCAAAATCGTGGGTGGCGACTAGGAAGCCTCCGTCCTCAACATATCTCCTCAGCAGCTCCTCCTCATCATCGCTCAACACGACAGTGTCAGGCGCTATTAGGACGTCGTACCTCCCAGCCTTCTCTAGATCCTTGGTCGATATGAACTCCCAGGGGAGGTGCTTGTGGAATGCTATCATAGCGAATCCTTCTATCTCCGACGTGTAGAAGTGGGGCTTGTCCCAGTAGGCTTTCTCGTGTGTGTCGCTGCTGTATAGTATTCCAATGTATCTAATGGGCTCTGCCCCAGCAATCTTGCCCTCGATCCTCTCTATCTCCGAGTATACCTCGGCCAGGGCGTCCAGGGCTCTGGGGTCCTCGAAGTACTGGCTGCTGAATATCGTCGCTATTGGGTGGCCTCCCGACGCTACAATACTCCTTATGCCTTGCTTTACAGCGTATGGCGTAGCACTCTGCACAGTCCTTAGATTGTAGAATAGGTTCCTGCTGACGAGGACCTCTCTATCGTCACCGATAGCTGCCCTAGAGAGCTTAGTCACCATGGGTAGCATCATCACAGTCAGCACGTCAGTTTCGCTCGCCTCAGCAAAAACCGCATCCAAATACTCCCTAGCTCTCTCCGCAACTATTGTGCCCCTGCCAGCCCAGCCAACAGGGTGGCTGTTATAGAAGAAGAACGTATCTTCTTTAGCCTCTTTTACTGCGTCTCTTAGCTTCTTAATGCTATCGACAACAACGTGATACCTCCAGTCCCAAGCTTCTCTGAAACTCTCGTCTTCCATGTCATCAACTTCAGGGAGATCTAGCCCTCTTTCGAGCTTAAATCTAAGCCTGCAGTATCTACAGTAGCACGCCCTAGGAGGGTCCGGCATATACCTGAAGCTGTCCAGGAGAACGCCATCGGGATCCAATTTCTCTATGGCCTCGCGAGCCTCTGGAAGAAAATACGTCTCGAAGGCGGGGCTATTGATGCATATCTGAGGCCAGTGAGGGTCCCTCACTTTTTCTCTCACCGGATAGTGTTCTAGAACTATTACCTCTCCGTCCCTCGTTTTCTGCGCCCAGCCAGGGTGCCTCCTATATATGAAGCGGTTTGCAGTATGATCAGTCATAACAATAACTCTGATTCCCTCATCCCTAGCCCTCCTAACTAGCTCTTCCACGTCTAGTCTAGAGTTGGGGTGCCTAGGGTAGACTTTGCTGTTGCTGTAAAAAACCCTGCCCCACGCGTCTCTAGCGAAAACAATCAATGTGTTAGCATTAACTTTCTTAGCAAGAGAGACCAGGTCCTCAGCCCTTATCCTGTCTGCGTAGAACCCAAAGGGGTCTTCAATGTTAAACTGTATTGTCCTCAAGATCTTGCCTTTCCACCAATATCCCATATCATTAACACACCTTTACTAGGAGAGTTACAACCCATTTTACCAATCAACGCCCTTATTTCTTTTAGACCTATAGTATTGACACCATCTCCCTAGGCCTTGATCCCTTATCAATCCTTTCAGCACAATCGTATTACTATTAACGTTGATTCTATAGTTTCGCTAGACGCTCTAGATACATTGGTGGAGGATCAATCTTAAGGCTCCCGCCCTCGAGGCTTCTAATAATCTCGCTTCTCTCCCTAGCCCGCTCTATAGACTCCTCCATAACCACCCTATCAACACTGTCCGACCTTCTCACGGGTGTCGGCTTCCCCTCCCAACCTAGGTTGATGTATGTAACGTACGATCTGGATGATATCCCTTCAATACCCTCTCCGAAAAGTGAGGTTAAGCTCCTTATCTCAACCTCGATTGTCGAGGAGCCTACGTAGGATATGGCTCCCACAAGCCTGAGTATGCTGCCTGTATATATAGGTCTATAGAAGTCTGCGGGGCCCAGATACCCCGTCACTACAACTCCTTTAGAATATTTAGATGCAAGAATTCCTCCTACTTCGTCGACGAGATACAGTAGGGAGCCAGCATGCATAACATTGTAAGCCAGAGAATCCACGGGATTCACTATCCTATGTGACTCTATAACATATCCTTCGACTAATGGTGTAGGGGGATCCTTGATATTGGAGTATTGTTTTCTCTTAGACAGCCTACCCCGCCTCATCTCTCTAAGCCTGATGCTGGATTCGTATAACACTTCTTCTTCTGAGTCCGAGGGCTTCACACAAGACATATGAGGTCTAGGAGTGATGGACGTAGGTCCTCCGCCGACATATACAAGCGTCATATGAGCTGCACTAACTTTCCTCACTTCGAAAGACTCTCCGTCCCTGCTAATTGCGTACGCCGAAACCCCCACCTCTACACTAGACCTACCCGTATAGCCTGCCCAAGAGTATGTGGCAAGAGTCTCCCCAACCCTAACTGGGTCACCTAGATAGACGAAGTCTATTCCAGCTAGTACAGCATAGCCTCTAACCACCCTTGAGGCTGTTAGCGAGGCTGCATCCACGAGCCATCTTATCAGATTTCCTCCGTGAAGGATGCCAAGCGGGTTTGCATGACTTTGCATAACAACGTGGAAGGTTTCAATAACAGTCTCGCTGATATTGAATCTCCTCCTGCAGTCACCCAACTGGATTATTCACCCCTACCTACGTATGAATATGGTTATCCAGGAGGAAGAGTTAGTTGTAGAGGATGCGTTTCAAACGTATTCTAGAGACCTAGGGGATGCCCGACCCAGTCCAATAGAATGCAAAAGTATTTTTACCGCCTACTACTCTGGTTCTATGCTCTTCATTGTAACAATAACCTGTCCTCCAGCTTCTTCGATCTTCTTCACAGCGGCCTCGCTTGCATACGGTACAATAATCTTTAGGGGCTTGCTAACCTTCCCGCCTCCCAGCAACTTGTGTATACCAATCCTGCTGAGGTCTATGACCACCATGTCGCCATCCTTCTCAACATCACCTCTTGCCTCAAGAGTCTTAGCTAACTCATCTACAGTTCCCACATTAATCGTCCTAACCTCCTTGTTAACCCTGATTCTCGGAGGCCTGAAGCCCTTCTTGCCAAACCAGTTTGGAGCATACTTTATAGTCCAAGTCCACTCATGCTTTCCAAGACCTGCAGCGCCATAGCCCCCCTTAGACCCGCTCTTTCTGTGCTGGCCTATTCTACCCCACCCCATAGTCCTTGTCCTTCCTCTCAGCCTCCTGGACTTCTTTCTAGATCTCACAACCATATCGCATCACCCCCGTTCTCAAAGCATCCTTGTTATTAGATCGTTTATCGCGACACCTCTATATCCTAGCTCGCCTCCATCGCCGTACGGCCTTTTTATAGACCTCTTGAAGCCTCCGCGGGGCGGGTGAAGCCTGAAGAAGGGTTTCACACCCTTATCGGCGAGCCTATGGTAGTGAATCTCCCCTGCCACCAGCTTCTCTGCCAGCTCCCCTACGCCACCCTCCAGTCCTAAGACGCTTGAGACCCACTCGTCAGTTATTGGCTTGTCACCCTCAAGCCTGCCTCTAACCCTCAGTAGCTTCTCAAGAGTACCAACCTCTATTTCACCGTATGTAGCCCACGGCTCAACCTTTCTCATCATATCCCTGATCCCAGGCAGGCTACTATGATATATTGCAGCAACATACCTCCTCCTCAGCCTGAGGAGGTGGAGGGTCTTCTCCAGATCTGGATGTAGATCTGCTGTCCCCCGTATCCTAATAATAGCGTAGAGCGTCATAGAAGCCTTCACCCCTGAAGTCTTAGTGACGCCTGGCTCCAGTCTGCTGGGGTTACGAAAGCGTATGTATTCCTCAGAGCTAGATACGTTGCCCTAGCAAAGTTATAGCTCGTCCTAGTCTCTCCCTTTGTAAACGTCCATACATCGCTTATCCCAGCCATCCTCAAAACAACCTTGGCCACATCCCCCGCAACCAGGCCTGTACCCTTAGGGGCCGGCTTCAGTATAACCTCGACGCTACCACTCTTGCCCCTAACGATATACGGGACGCTATGGGCTTCGCCACATGTACACTCCCAGCTCCCGCACCCTCTCCTAACAGGTACTACATTAAGCTTGGCATTCCTGATAGCCTTCTCGATAGCGAATCTAAACTGCCTAGCTTTACCCTTTCCTAGGCCCACATAGCCATCCCTATTGCCAACGACAACTACAGCTCTAAACCTTGTTATTCTCCCAGCGTCTGTCATTTTCTGGACTATGCTCACATCAATCACTTCGTGGTCCAAGCCTGGGAGGAGATAGTCTACGATTTCTGTCTCCAGTATTGGTAGGTTACGCCTGAATATCTCGTCTATAGACTTTATCTTCCCCTCCTTCACAAGCCTGCCAACCCTAGTCCTAGGCTGCCATCCCTCCACGCTGCTCACATCGCCCACAGACGACATACCATATCCCCCCGATCATGTACTTTGCCTCAGGCTTTAACTTCTACCTCTCTGGCGGGTTTTTCGCTGAAGCTAGCTCTAATCCGCTCGAGGACCTCTTCGAAGTGTTCTGGAAGCCTTTCAGGCTCTAAGCCACGCTCGATGTACTTGGAGAAGAGTCTCTTGTAGAGATCCTCATTCTCGTTCTTGAGCCCGGACGCCCAGCTCGCCACGTGCTCGCACTTTATCCTCTCGTCGCTCGGCAGTATCTCATCGGAATAGGGTATCTTAACTCCAGCGTCGAGAGCGCCCTTAAGAGCGGCGAATACTCTAGAACCACTTACTGGCTTATGTAGGCCGACATCCAATATCGCCTCCATAACGCCCTTATTGACGGCCCTAAGCCCCGCTAGATACCCCGTAAGGTATGCAGCGCACGTATTGTTACCATCTCCCTTCCACCCGTAGATCTTGCCTAACTCTCTACTATGTGCCGCTGCAAGCACTCTGTCACCCTCAATCCTAGCCTCAACTAGCTGGACCCAGACATACTGGTTTGATATCCTCACAACTAGCCTAGGCTTGCCTGACTTAACAAGCCTAAACCTCTTATAGTAGTTGGTCTTACCCTCCCTACGCCTCCGTAGGGGAACCCTATACCTAGGACCTCGACCCACTATGACCACCCTCTAACCATACAACGCAAGGGGCACGAGATTAACTCGTCCTCTCCTCGCGGAGAATACCCCTATCGGCCATATACCTCTTGAGGCTAGCCAGGTCCCTGAAGGTCCCTCCCTTCGCCAGCATATACAATCTCCTGTATGTCCTTCTATCTATGACTCCCTTGTCTCTTAGGTACTGTAGGTATCGTCTTATCTTCCTGATCCTGGCCATCCACGCCTCTTTAGGATCCAACCTCGCAGTGCTAACGCCCTTCCTCCTCCCCGGGCCCCTTCTACGCCCCTTTCTACGCTGTAGCCTCCTAACCTTTCCTGAATAACCTGCGTTGCCCTTCTTCGGCTCGACATCAATTATGCCTCGCTTAATAAGGGATCTCACATCCGCCTTAGTAACGGCCCCCTCAATCTCCTCTCTAAGCTCCGGGTCAGGATCTATCCATATCCTAGACTCTCCTACACCCAGTATCTCAGCGGCTAGACGCTTCTGAAGCCTATAATCCACACCCCTACACCTCTACGCCCTAGTTGGCCAGCTTGAAGCCCCTCTTGAGAGCCTCCTCCCTTATCTCCTTACTCTTTCGTAGGCTGACTCCGGAGGCAATATAGACTATATGCTTCTCAGGGCTGAGACGCTCTAACTCGCTTGCACTCCTAACTACTACCGGCTCCAGACCGCTAGGGTGCAGACCCCTCACGCTCTTAGGAGTCCTATAGCCTACCTTAACTACAGGCGGATACCCCTTAAGCTGGAGCCTCATCTTGTTATCATTACCCTTAGGCTTCCTCCAGTACTCCCTCCTCTCGAACTTCCAAAACCTCCAGCTAAGGTATCTCAGGAACCTCTTCCTACTCTTACTAGCTATAGCCTTCTTCAAGGCCTCCCTTGACTTCTTAAGCTTGAGATAGTTCTGCCTCTTCTCAAGCACAGACTCCAGACTATAGGACTCCCCTACCTGACCCTCGCTCACTGGGCAATCACCTCCCTCTCATAGATGTATATCCCGTCCATAAACTTCCTCCTATCCTTGTCCTTGACCTTCGTGGCCAACTCGATGTTAGCCGCGGTCTGAGCGACCGCCTCGAGGTCTATGCCCTCCACTATAACATCGCTCCCCTTGACCTGAACACTGACGCCAGGCATGATTCTAGCGACTCTAACCCCCTTCTCTCCTAGGAAGTTAGATATAACTAGCTTGTCTCCCTCAACCTTGACATTCACTGGGAAGTGGCTATACATTATCTTAAGCTTGTACCTGAAACCGCCCAGGACACCTTTTATCATGTTCTTTATGTGGCCGGCTATGGTGCCAACCATAGCCCTCTCCCTAGACTTAGCGAAATACGACTCTATAACCACCTTCCCATCCTCTACCCTGATGATTACGCCTCTGGCGTGCGAAAAGTCCCTTTCTAGCTCGCCCTTTGGCCCTGAAACTCTCACCCTGCGGCCGTCAGTCTCGACAGATACTCCCTCGGGTATCTCCACCTCTTCAACCACGTGGACGTCCCTGGCCAACACTAGTACCCCCAGCTCTCCCTAGAGGGTTGGAGTAAAGTTGAGGTTATATAATGTATGGACGCGAAGGAACAGGCCATCCCACTGGCAACTAGGGGTTCACAATAGAATAAATGGATCTTATCACGAACCCCTAAGTTAAGGTTCAAGGAATGCGAAAATAGCGGGATGCTGCGCTCCCCAGTCTAATAAACGTAGGCTATTACTATACCTCCTATCTTTCTCTTTAGGGCCTCCCTATGCGTCATAACCCCCTGAGGAGTAGATATTATAAGGGTGCCTATATCCCTGCTAGCCAGATATTTTCTCAGATGCTCGGGCATCTTAGCAAGCTCTGTATACTTGACAGGCATCCTAGGCTTAATAACACCTATATCGTTAATCCTCCCCAATAGTGTAACCCTAAACTTGCCCCATCTACCGTCATCGATATACTCGAAGCCTCCTATATAGCCCTCGCTCTCCAACACCCTAAGCACACTTGCTATCAGCTTGCTAGCAGGCATTATGATAGCCTCGCTCTTACCACGCATCTCAGCATTCTTAATAGTAGCCATCGCATTGGCCAGAGTATCGAGCATCACCATATCCACTCACCCCCTACATGTACTTCTTGAACCCTAGGAGCGGCGCGATCTCTCTAAAGCACTGACGGCAAAGGTATAACCCGTACTTCTGTATCACAGCGTCTCTGGTTCCACACCTCTGGCATCTCTGGGCACCCCTACCCATGATCTTTGGTTTAGGAGGCTTGATCTTACCCATCACCACTCACCCTGGCTATATAAACGTAACCCCTAGGGTTTGGTTCAGCAGCACCATAGCTTCCTCCTTAGTAACTCTATGCCGCCTGGGTATGTGGCCTCTCCTCTGCCTCCTCCTCTCAACTATCCTATGTCCTGGCCTTTGTATTGTTATAGCCACATCCATCCCCAGTATACCCACCCTAGGGTCATACCTTACACCAGGAATAAGAATGTGTTCTTCTATACCGAAAGACACGTTACCATGGTCATCCACGCTAGAGGACTTCAACCTATATCCCACCGCCTCTAGAGCTCTCTTGAGGAACGAAATAGCCTTCTCTCCTCTAAGGGTAACCATTACAGCGATGTTCTCACCCTTCCTTACTCCAAACGCCCTAATAGTCCTCTTGGCCTTCCTGAACACAGGCTTCTGGCCCGTGAGCTGTTCGAGGACCTCGGCTGCGCGCTGAAGCCTCTCACCACCCTGGCCTAGGCTTATGTTAACTGTAACCTTGGTTATCCTAGGCCTCCTCATGGGCTTGCTCTTCCAGTCCTCGAGGATCTCCGAAACCCTCTCAGGCTGTAGAGGTAGGGTTTGCGGGCTACTCACTTCCATGCACCCTCCGGTAGTGTGATTAGCGGCTCCTCGGAGCCTATTATGAAGACATAATCCATTGACGTCTGAAAGACGCCTCCCCTAGCATCCTCAAGCGTCACTAAGGTTCTCTTCCTCCCCCACCCCGGCTTCACACTCTTAACGACGCCAACTCTCCCCACGTTCCTACCGCCTATAATGATCGCCAACTTCCCCTCTGAAAATGGGACATAGGCCTTGATATCTTGGTCTGGTATGGTTATCAAGAGGGTGCCCATAGTTTTATAGACGTCCTCCTCAGCCCTCCTAGGATCGCTTACTCGAACTAGAACGTTGCGCCCGTCGTGAAGATTAAGCTGTATATGTCCTCCTCTTACAGTCACCTTATTCTCAATCCTGGCTGGCTTGACACCAGCCTCCTCCTTCTCGATAGGGTGTAGCTTGAAATACTTTACAGGGTATGGAAGCATTCTGTAAGCCTCTCCAGTCTCCACAACCTCCACAACGTCCATGAAGCCCACTGGGTATTTGTAATCCTTCCTAACTCTACCATCTACCTTGAAATGACCTTCAGCTATTAGCTTTCTAGCCTCTCGTGCTGTGAGTGCGTATCCCAGTACGTTCCTAACGATTAGGAGTAGTGGGATGTTTCTCTCGGAGGGGTGAGGTCCTGGCCGGGGCTTAACAGCCCACTTATACTCCTTACGCAGTATAGGCCAGAATCTCGGCGAGGCTAGGGCCTTGAGCCTCCTCTGGCCACCCATCCTAGCCATTATATCACACCCTCCTACTTCGAATCTAATCCACGGCTTAATTACTTGGCCTCTGGCTCCTCTGACTTGGTGGGGCTTACTCCAGCCTTCCTCTCTATAATCTTCTTCCTATGCTTGTCGCTCAAATCTAACTCAACAATCATCACGTTGGAGGGATGTATAGGCCTGAACACAGGCGTCCCGTCAGCCTTCTTTATTGTGACTCCGTCTATGAATATCCTATACTTCCTTAGATCAACCTTGACTACCTTACCCTCATGTCCCCTGAAATCGCCCCTCATTACCCTAACCTTATCACCCTTTCTAACAGGCAGGCTCCTAACACCATACTTCTCCCTAAGCTCTGGGCTAAGAGGAGCGCTGACCATTTTCTGCCGCGCATGTAGGGGTGCATTGAAATAAGCCTTTCTCTGCCTCCTAGGCTGCCTACTTCTCGTTAAGACTGGCATCCCCAACACCCGCAACAATCAAACTATCATGGTGGCTATTTTAGCCACTCTTGGCCATCTCTCAGCGGCCTCCCTTGCTATTGGCCCCCTCACCTCGCTACCCCTTGGCGTGCCGTCGGGGTTTACTATAACCACTGCGTTGTCCTCGAACGAAATCCAAGTTCCATCAGGCCGTTTGAAGGGGCGTCTCTGCCTCACAACCACAGCGTAAACAACCTGCCTCCTCATCTGAGGGGTTCCTTTCTTAACAGTAACGACCACCAAGTCGCCCACGCCAGCTGAGGGAAGCCTCCTAAGCCTAGTCTTGACTTGAGGAACGCTGATTATCATAACCTCTTTAGCGCCGCTGTTATCAGCAACCCCCACGTAACTCCCAACCTGAACTCCGGTGTTCACTCCATATCTAGATACGACGACTCCATACTTCTTCTTAGCCAAGGCCTACAACTCACCCCCTAGCCCTTAACACCTAGTACCACAAACTTCACGGTTTTGGATATCGGCCTCGTTTCCCCTATTACAACAAGGTCTCCTTCCTTTACGCTTATACAGTCTGGGAGGTGAGCGTGGAGCTTCCTGCTCCTCCTCTCGTACCTCTTATACTTCCTGTCGTAGTACAGGTACTCATGGCGGATAACAGCCATACGTCTGGCCCTATTCTTCTCAACCCTACCCTCGAGAAGCACTCCCCTAACTCTGGCAGTACCATGCCAGGGGCAGTTAGGGTCGTTACACACAGATTTAGGAGGCTCCACTCCAGGGACCCTTAGGTTCTTAACTTGTTTGAACTTCGGCACCTCCCCGACACCCTCCATCTATACTCCTTAACCCTCTCCACCGGATTCCCGATTAACTCTCTACCAGGTATCCTAATATACTCACCGCCCTCCAGCTCCGCCTCGATGACGGCTCCAGCCTTAAGCACCCTAACAAGCTTCTCTCTGCTCACCCTAATTAGAAGCGTGTTGGAGGTTTCAACCACCACCAGTCCTTCTAAGCTAGCTAGGTTTGGGTCGGTATGACTCAATACCTTAACTCTAAAGCCGGTTAGAACTTGGGGGGGCGGCCTTGGTTTAGGGGTCGAAGCCTAGCCACCCATATAAATTACATTTTCTTCTTTTCCCTAAGAACGGTTAGAACTCTAGCAATGTTCCTCCTGGTCTCACGCAGCTCCCCAGGATTCTCTAGAAGGCCTACTTTAGCCCTATACCTCAGCCCTACAATCTTTATCCTCAGCTCCCTGAGTGTTTTTTCAAGCTCCTCTACACTCATTTCGCGCAGCTCTTTAGGCTTCATCTTAAACTTGCCCATACTAACACCCCTCTCCTTAGATCACTCTTCGCCCGCAGACTCGCCAGGCCTCGATACCTCCATGTGCTCCTCTAGACTCTTCGCAGTCTCGCCAGCTAGTCCTAGCTCGTCGAGCTGGCTCTTGAGCTCTCCCACAAGCTCCTTCACCTCATCTTCACTCTTTATCCTAATATAGTCTCCCGGCTTCCCCGGCCTCACTATTATCACGTCGACTCCAATAACGCCCTTAGGTAGCCTGGCGTATGCTGATGCACGGTCCACTAGCTCGTCAACCTTGTGCCCACTCTTGTAAACCTTGCCAGCTCTGAATTTTTCGAACCTAGCTCTCTCGCTAGTCAGCTTGCCGGAGATCGTTATTTCGGCTCCTAGGGCGCCGTTGGACATAATCCTGTTAAGGGCAGCGAAAGCTACCCTCCTGAAGTGTATACCCCTCTCTATTGACCTTGCTATCCTGAAGGCCTGGACTCTAGCGTCTAGCATTACATTATCTGGCTGCTCTACGCGGATTCTCGGGTTTGGCAGTCCGAATACCGACTGGAGTACTTCTTGGAGCCTCTTGATCGTCGCGCCCCTTCTACCGATTATGAGGGCGGGCCTTTCAGCCCATATGGTAACATTAGTGCCTAAGCTTGTCTGTACTATCTTGACCCTACTGTAGCCAGCCTCATAGAAGTTCTGCGCCAGCCACTCGTCAATTTTAGCCCTAAGCATAGCCTGGTTTATGAAGTATTTGATCACCTTGGGCGGCACTATACTCACACCTCCCTAACAATAATCTCTACATGGCTATGCGTCTTATTCTTAGGAGTAGCCCTCCCCCAGGCCCTGGGCATCCACCTCTTCAGAGTTATACCCTTGTGAACACCTACCTGGATTATCTTCAGCCTCTCGACATCTAGGTTTTTGTTGGCGGCATTGCTCTCGACATTGTCCAGAAGCTTAATCATATACTTGGCGGCCTTCACAGGATACCTCCCAACAGGCCATCCCCACTTATCCGCTAACCCCCTTCTATGGGCTTGCTTCCTATGGGCCCTCCTGAAGGGGACTGCCTCTCTCTTCTCTATAACAGCCCTCAGGAACCTCCTAGCCTCATCCACCCTCATACCACTAATAGCTCTAGCAATCTCAGCCATAATCTTGGGGTGGACTGGAACATTCCTCATCATAGCCTTAGCAATCTCAGACTCGTCCCTGAGCTTCATTGAGTAGCTCCACCGCGGCAACCTAGAGGCACCCCCACCGTCACTTGCTGGCTACGTGTAGGCTACTTCTAGTCGCCTTCAGCCCGGGCTCGCCGTGCTGGACTATCTTTGTTGTTGGGCTGAACTCTCCCAGATAGTGGCCTATCATCTCGGGGACAATCTTGACGGGAATGAACTCTTTGCCGTTGTATACCGCTATAGTAAATCCGACCATCTCGGGGAGGATTATCATGTCTCTCACGTGGGTCCTTATCACCGGGAGCTTCTTTAGCCTACCCTCCTCAACCCTTCTCCTGATCTTCCTGATCTTTAGAAGTAGCTTCTCCTGCTGAGGAGTGAGACCACGCCTGATACTTCTCCTCTGGCGAGCTGGCAAAAGCTGTGCTAGCTCCTCGAGGTTCATCTTTAGCAGCTCTTCTAGCGTTCTGCCCCTATACCTGAATTTCTTCCACTCTGGCCTCATTTCCAGCGCCAATACACTAAACCCCCCAAGGCCTACCTGAAGCCTACCCTATTATACCCAACTCTACCTAAAAGATCTTGTCCTAAAATATCCTACCGCCAGCTTATCCCGGCGAGACACTAGCGTCTCAATAGGTGCCTCAATATACCTAGGGCAGCTTGCCTAGGCGTCCACGCTATAATGACGCTTGCACCAGCCTCCCTCACAGACTCTACATCCTCTAGCCTCGCGCTTGGAGGTGCTATGAAAGCAATCCTATATCCCCTCCTAGAAAGGCTTCTAACGACGGCTGGGAGAGGAGTAGAGTCTACAGTCTGTTGTAGATCGCTGACTACTACAAGCCTCCTAGCTCCTGGGAACGCCGTCTCCTCTATAGCCCTAGAGACGTCAGTAAACCCTCTGAACTCTGCTGATAGTAGCGTTCTAGCTACTTCCCGTCTCGATAGGGGCCCGTCTAGGACGTGTGTCTTATGGCTGAAGAGGGTGAGCCTGACTATGTTGGATAGGAAGAGGCTTGCAACTGCAATAGCCCACGAGGAGTACTCCAGCATGGAGGAGCTCACGTCGAGAGCTAGGTTTATCTTAGCCGCTTTCAGCTTGCTTCTGTACACCAGCGTTGGAGAGCCAGTCCTGATAGATTTGTATATGCTTGACCTTACATCAACCCTATGTGATCTGAGCTCGGATCTGAGAGTCTTGGGCAGGAGCCTGAGGCCTATTCTAGAGGAGAACTTATAGAGGATCCTCTCCATGCTCCTAACCAGCACTTCTCTCTCGCCTTCGTCGAACGTCTTCCCATATAGAGATCTTAACACCCTTATAGATACAGGTAGATCGAGCCTTCTCACAGTCTCGACAACCTTCTCTGGATCGTTGAGTGGCCGCGAATTAAGTGATAGAATTGAAATGGCTGTTTCTGCCATAGAAAAGACCGTCGCCCTACTCAACCCCCCCAAACTAGCGTCTGGTGGTAGGCTTGAAGCCATAGAGAACGCCTCAACAGCCAGGCCCTCACCCATCTCCCTCCAACCCTCACCTCCATTCTCAGAGTAGCGTAAGGCACTCCTTAGGCTGGCCGCCGCCTTAACCGCAGCACTAAACAACAAACCCTCCTCCCCACCCAACCTATGACTCTTTACAGCCCAGAGAGCCTCGGGAGATATCTTCCTCAGCAGGACCTCAGCCTCATCACGGCTAGCCGTCTTAATCTTCTTCGAAACAATCTCCCCAGCCCTTTCTAGACTCACCATGCCAGCTGCCCTAGCCACAACATCAACATCAACCTCAGGCCTCGAAGCTAGAGAGGGATCTTGAGCCACCATCCTAGCCAGTACCTCCCGGTTCAGAATCCCAGCCCTCTTGAGAATAGGATACGCTTCTTCAGCTCTAGTTAGAGACCCGCTTAACGCTCTCCTCGACAGCTCCTTACCGACCTCCTTCAACACATACGAGTTTCCCTTCTTAATAGAAGCCCAACCTAGCTCTATCAGACTCTTCTCGTCCATCTCAGCAAGCTTTGGAACCAGCCCTGATTCAGCCTCCATAAGCCGCCTATCAGAGTCGGGCTTAGCACGCTTGGATCTATAAGCCTCCTCCAGGCTATCGAAGCCGTCTCTAGCCAGCCTATAGGCTAGGCTCCTCAATCCCTGGCTGTCTAGGACCCTCTCCCTCCCAGGCTTTCCCCTTATCGCTCCAACGTTCCTCAGCTTCATGTAGGCTGCAATGGCCTCTCCTCCACCCCGAGACGCCTTCTTCTTAGATATTCTTCCTCCAGGCCTGACCCTAAGCTTCTCTAGGCTTAGAGATATCTCTCTTTCAATCCTCTCAACTCTTTCCCTCATCTTATCGCTACCAGTGGCTTTGCGAAGCTCGCTCATCAGCAGCTCAACAGCTTTAGAGTTCTTTATTATGGAGCCTGCCAGAAATTCTACCTCCTCCTCACTAAGGCAGCTTCTTGAGGAGAGGTCTGCGTAGGCCTCTACAATCCTGGCTAGCTCTACCACGTCTGAAATGCCCACGCTGTAGCCTGCAGACCGTAAGCTTTCCGCTATTCTAGGTAGAGCGGATCTTATCTCCGATACGTCATAATGCCTTTGCACTCAGGTACTCACCCATCACTTCTACAACAACATCCTCATCATCAATCCGCTTCACAAGGATAGATTCCGCGGCTTCAGCTAGATCCTCTATAGTAACCCTCTCCCTCCCCTTGAGCCTTGCGATAGCCTGGGCCAGCCTCACCCAGGACACGGCCTCCGCCGTCCCTGGCTTATGGCTTATTGTTGAGGACCTCAGCTTGTCAACAACCCTCATAACTATCTCCATAACTTCACTACCTACCAAAGGCTTCTCGTCAAGCTTCAGCCGAATAATCCTCTCCTCGACATGGGGGCTCGGGTAAGAGAACCTCACTCTGATAACCCTCCTTAGGAACGCGTCGCTTAGCTCGTTTTGAGCTATGTCCTCAGGGTTGCTAGTCATTACCACCTGGAAGCCCGTCCCCCTCGCTCTGAAGACACGCTTAATCTCGGGCACTATGATCCTACGCTTATCCACAATATCTAGAAGCAGGTTCTGGAACTCTTCATTGCTGCGCCTTACCTCGTCCACTAGCACTCCTGTATCGAGTATTAGGGCTGCTAGAAGAGGCCTCGGAATGAAGCTCTCCTCGTTGAAGCCGTGCTTCATGGCCATCTGGGGGTGGAAATCTCCTATCACTTTGTACTCGTCGTAGGACTCGCTACAGGGCAGTATGAATGGCTTCTTTCCAGACCATAGCTCTAGGAGCGCCTCACCTATCTCTGTCTTTCCAGTTCCTGGCGGGCCCTCGAAGAGAACTGGCCGCCCGTTTAAAAACGCCGCGTACACCAGAGTTACAAGCCTTTTGTCTACAACTAGCTTGAAGTCCTTCTCTAACACCTTAACGGCCCTCTCTGGGTCCCTGACCCTTCCTCTAGCCTTCTCTAGAACAACAGACTCGTAGGCCTCTCTCACCTTACGCTCGATAACGTCCTGGATCCTTTCAGAGCCTGACATCCCTCTCAATCCTTAATCAGAAACCAGAAACTAGAACAGTATTCACCGCCATAGATATTATCACTAGCGTCAATAGAGCCGTATATAGCCTAAGGCTTTTGGCGGTCGAAAACGCTTCCCGCCTCCCTAACCCAGCTTCCCGGCTCGTACAACTCGCCATCCTCCAACTGGTGCTTGACCAGCTCGTCCATAAAGCTACAAACATCTCGATAGCGGCAAGCAGCGCACTTGCCTGGAGAGCGGTTTGCGTAGGGCACTACCCCTGCATCAACAAGCCTCATTTCCTCAATAGACCTGAGAGCCATTGAGACGAGATCGCTGTCAACCCTAACTGCACCACCTCCCCCAGAAAGGTATTTTACCTCGACAACCGCCTCCCTGACCTTCTCGATTCTAGACAAAAGTATGGCGTAGGCGACGCCCTGCAAGAGATCTGAGAGCCAGACCCCTGATCTAGGTCCTCGCCCGCTCTTCCTCTCCTTTACTACAATAGTCTCCCCCGTCCTCCTCCACGAGTCTGGTCTTCCCACTATTGTATATCCTCCTATCTGGGCCTCGTACCTCTCCTCTACAGTTTCCCCCTTAATCCTATCAACTAGGCCAGCTAGATAGTGATATATTCTGCCTATCAGCATCTTTAGCCTCTCAACTGGAGTTCTTTGCCTCGCCATATGGGCTTCGAAGAAGTATAGCCTGGGGCAGTAAACGTAGGTCCTGAGCTTGCTTGGCGCTACCCTGTATACCTCTTTAGCCCTATTAACACCCTGTCCCCGTCTATATCCCACTCCCTTAGCACCTCGGCCTCCCCAGCTGGAGGCTCCTCGAGGAATAGCTCTTTTGCCCTTGTTTCTCTCTGTATGTAATCCTTCATAGAGGCTACCGCCTCTAGTATCTCTCCTTCCCCTTTTATCCAGGCTACAATATAGTCTTCAACGTTGTAGCCAGCGTCCTTTCTCATAGCCTGAATCCTCCTAACTATGTCTCTAGCTATGCCCTCGAACACTTCGCTCTTGGAGAGCCTCGTATCTATCGCAACTAGCCCTAGAGGCGTTGCCTTCACCCTAAGCCACTCGGGGTACTCCGCCCTCAGCTTAACATCCTCTATAGTAAGGACGACTTGTTCACCGTCAACATTCCCCTCGTACACGCCCTTCTCAGATATAGCCCTCCCTATCTCCTCCGACTTCTCCTCGAGCAGTTTGAGTACCTTTGGCATAAGCCCTTTAAACTTGGGGCCCAGCGAGCTATACACCGGTTCCACTCTATAGATACGCGTGGCCTCCAGCGATGATACATCAGTTATCTCTATCTCCTTCGCGTTTGCCATAAGCTTGATAATCTCCTCCATACTCTTTATAGCTTCCTCGACACCAGCTGCCGAAGGCACCACAACGACCCTCCGTATAGGTCTTCTAAGCTTTAGACCAGCCTCGTTTCTGGCTGACAGGACTGCCTCAACCACCATCTTAGCCCTCTCCATGTCCTCCTCTAGCCTAGAATCTATAACATCATCTTCCCTAGCCGGGATATCGTGGAGGTGTATCGATTCCTCACTGTGGCTTCCAGCCTCCTTGAACATCTTCACGTACAAGTACTCGGAGGTGAATGGGATTAGTGGAGCTGCCATTAGCAGCCACTCCCATAAAGCCTTGTATAGAGTGGCGTAGGCTGCCCGTTTGGATGGCGTGTCGGCGTCCTCCCAAACCCTCCTCCTAATAATTCTTAGGTACCAGTGGCTCACATCCTCTATTATGAACCTTCTAAGCGCTCTAGCAGCTTCGTGGGGTTTCAGCTCGGCCATCGACTCGTGGTATATCTTCTTGAGTCCGGCGAGCCTCGACAAAAGCCATCTATCCTCAATCTCTAGGCTATCCCTGAGACTTTCTACATTGTTCTCAGTTGGATCGAACCCATCCAACCCCATGTAGGTGCTAGCAAACGAGAAGACATTCCAGATTATGTTAAAGTCCCTCCTCATTAGCTCGAGGCCCTTCCAGCTGAATCTCAGGTCCTCCCACACAGTGTTTTGGAGAACCCAGAACCTGACTACATCTCGAGGCACCTTAGATATCAGGTCGTCGAAGTCAACGTAGTTGCCTAGACTTTTGTGCATCTCGCGGCCCTGCTCGTCGAGTGCAAAGCCGTGGACCAAAACCCTCCTGTAGGGCGTCCGGTTGAACCCTATAACACCACTCCTTAGCAGGCTGAAGAACCACCCCCTGATCTGGTCGTGGCCCTCTACTATGAAGTCCACTGGCTTCAACGTCTCCCACAGCTCCCTCTTCTTGGGGTAGCCTAGGCTAGCATAGAAAGATACACCGCTGTCGAACCACACGTCGAGAACGTCAGGCACTCTAGACATATCTCCTCCACACTTCGGACACCTAAGCCTAACTCTATCCACCCATGGCCTGTGAAGATTTTCCGGCCTTTCACCCCCCATCTTCACGATCTCCTCAACATCGCCAACGACATGTTCGTACCCGCATGAACCGCACTGCCACACGGGCAGAGGTATACCCCAATATCTCTGCCTACTAATCACCCAGTCCCTGAGCTCTCTAAGCATGTTGACGAACCTAGTCTTCGCCCAGCCTGGCTGCCACTCCACCCTCTCAGCTTCCCTGAGCAAACTCTCCTTAAGGCTAGTCACCCTTATGAACCACTGGCTAGTTGCCCTTAGGAGCAGTGGAGTCTTACACCTCCAGCAGACCGGGTACCTGTGTATTATTTTCGAGTTGTGAAGGAGAGCACCCCTGCTCGACAGGTCGCTTATGATTGCCTCGTTAGCCTCTCTCCTGAAATACAGTCCCCTATACTTACCCGCCCCGTCCGTCATCCTCCCGTGCTCATCCACCAGCGAGACTACAGGAACGCCTATCCTCTGAGCCACATCATAGTCCACTGTACCATGTCCTGGAGCCGAGTGGACTAAGCCAGTTCCTTCATGGGGTGTGACAGCCTCAGGAGCCATTACAACCATGTGCCACTTTGCCAGTTCCTTCTGGGCATCCACAAGGTCCTCAAGCGGGTGCCTATACCTCAAACCCTCGAGCTCTCTCCCGGGGAATTCGGCTAGGACCTCATAGTCCTCTATACCAGCCTCCCTCATAACGCTCTCTAAACGAGCCTTAGCGAGTATGTAAGTCTCGCCACCCACACGGACCTTAACATAGGTTAGCTCAGGGTGGGCCATTACGAATGCGTTTGCAGGGAGGGTCCATGGAGTCGTAGTCCAAACTAGTAGGTACTCCGAGTCTCTACCCTCAACCCCGAACTTCACGTATATCGATGGATCCTCGAGCTCCTTGTATTCCGACACTTCATAGTCTGCTAGGGTTGTCTCACACCTAGGACACCAGTGGAGCACTCTGTAGCCTTTGTATAGGAGGCCCTGCTCCCACGCCCTCTTTATGAGCCACCAGCCCGACTCTATGTAGTCATCTGTATATGTCACATAGGGCTCCTCCCAATCCATAAAAACACCTATCTCCTTGAACTGCCTCGTCATGGCCTCCATATTCTCGTCTACAAACGCCTTGCACTCCTCTATGAACCTCTCGACTCCAACCCTCTCCTCGATCTCCCTCTTTACCTTTATGCCGAGCTGCTGCTCGATCTTCACCTCTATTGGTAGACCGTGTGTGTCATAACCAGGTTTATCCCAAACATTATAGCCAGCCATTCTATGATACCTTAAGACAACGTCTTTCACTATCTTGTTCCACGCAGTCCCCACGTGTATTGATTTGGCCGAGGCGTATGGAGGGCCGTCGAGGAAATAGAATTTCCTAGGGCTCTTCGACGACTTATTCTTGACCTTGCCATAAACATTCCTCTCAGACCAGTATTTCTTAACGTACTCTTCAAGCCCGAACTGATCGTATCTCTCACTACTGATTATCCTAGGGACCCTACCCATCTTGAAACACCCTCTTATAATACGATTACAGCTTCTTCTTAACCCTATTTCGTCGTATCAATCCACTCGACCTTAACCCCGAAAACCTCCCCAACAGACTTCACTACCTCTGCTATCTCAGCCTCCCTACCCTCCTCGGGCAGGACTAGCTCGACGAACCTGAACTCACCGAGTACCTCAGAACTTCGATGCCTAACCTCAGCTCCAAACCTCCTTGAGAGCTCCTCAACTACTCGGCGATGCACCTCGTCACTATAGGTGTTGTAATAGATCCTGTAGAGCTTAATACCCGCGGTCACAGCCTCCACCCACCCTCAAGGATTGGAAGCCTAGAGATCTAAAAATCCCGTCGAAAGATCCCTTTAAACCTAATCCACCTACTAGAATGTCTCGGCCCGACATGTCTAAGTAACATGACTAGTCCTCTGCTAGACCTTAATACAAGCCTTTTGGTTGCCAGCTTCCTATTATTAAACTCTAGGCAACCCTGTGAGAGATGGAGATCCCTTTCCACTGTGCAATAATTGAACTATTAATATCGTTGAAGGGTGTAAAATAAATGTGTGGGCTAACCAGGGGAGAGTATTCATGAAGAGGCTGACAGCTCTAGTTAAGGTAGACTCGAAGGGAAGGATAACAATACCACTATCAATTAGGAACGCTCTGGGCATCGAAACCGGCATGATGATGCTACTAATTGGTGACGTTGACAGGAGGGAGATTATAGCCACGCCAATCACCACCAAGTCAGAATCAATCTACGAGATAGATGTCACCCTCAAGGATAGGCCAGGAGCTCTAGCCGCAGTGGCAGACACGCTAGCCAAGCATGGAGTTGACATAGTCGCCAGCAAGTGTACCAGCATTATTAGGGGCGAGGAGGGAGGGTGTACTATAATCGCTGATTTCTCTAGGTCTGACGTTGACCACGAAGAGATAAGGAGGAAGCTTGAGGTTCTCGACGTCGTATTCAGAGTTATCATAAGGAAGTTCGAGACAGGGATGGAGGAGATATAAAGCCCTACCCCAATACAACTAGCTACTCTAAACATCTTTAGGTTGGTATTCAACAATCAACAATAATTATCGACATTCAGTATGCAGGAGTAAATAAGGGTGTGCCCGAGTCGACTGTTATAAAGCTAGCAAAGGGGGTGTGGATCCTACTATATCCTGGACTCACTCCCTGGCCCGACTCCCTGACTCTAGGGGCTTCCATCGAAGATTGTATAGTACTCTACGATACAGGGAGTGGAGCTCCAGAGTCTATATTAACACTATCATCATCCCTGGCAGAGATCGGCATAAAACCCTGGAAAATAGATTACGCTATCATAAGCCATGCACACCTACCCAGCAGTGGCGGCTCATATTGGCTCCATGATAGCCATAATACCACCATTGCAGCTAGGAATCCCGACTCTAGATGGATCGAGACAGGAGATCCTGTAAAGACCGCTGCTAACGAGTACGGCTTGCCATTCCGCCCCGTGCCCGTTGGAGTAGAGATCCGTCGCGAGGGCCCGCTTCCTGGATGCACAAGCAAGATAAACGTAATGTTCACGCCCGGGCACACGCCTGGCAGTATAAGCCTATTCATAGATGCTCCTGACGCTACTGTCATAGCCGTAGCTGATGCTCTTGGACGACTAAGTAGGAGGTGGGATAGCGACGAGAAGCTCTGGCAGTCGTCAGTAGAGAAGATAGCGAGAATAGATGCGGACTTTCTCTGTACGAGCACCTCGTGCCTAGACAGGAGGGCTGCGAGCAGGCTACTCGAGGAACTAGCTGAGAAGGGGGCTGAGTGGGTTGACTAGCTTTATAATGCTACATATAACTCTAGTTTCAGCCCTTTAGATTCTTGGAGTCTTGCTATATTTGCAGAAGGGGTGTAAGGCGGTTGTCAGGGGAATACAGCGACCTCCAGGTTAGAGACGTTATGAATTCGCCGCCAGTAACTGCACTTCCCATAATCAGCGTGAGGGAAGCCGCAAAGAAGATGCTTGATAACAAGGTGGGTAGCCTCATAATCGTTAATGAGAGGAACACGCTCCTAGGTATAGTGACCAAGACAGACATTATACGTGAGGTTGTTGCGAGGGGGCTGGATCCCGACACCGTGAGGATTGGGGATATAATGACCAAGAATCCATACTTCGTCTACACAGATGACGCTGTAGAGAAAGCCGCCGAAATCATGGGATCACACAACATAGGTCACCTGCCAGTACTAGATCCCGACAGCCAGAAACCAGTAGGGATGCTATCCAAGACAGACATAGTCAAACTCGCCCCCAGCTACATATCGGTCATCTACAGCTTGCGGAGCGAGATAGATAGGAGAGAGAGGCTTAGAGAGCTATAGAGTCGAGCCCGCCTAAAACCCGGTTGATAACACTGGCAAGGCTTAATAGTTGAATCCCCGTCGATACGCCCCTAACCCCATATTTCCCTCGACTCCCTAGCATCTCTGGGAGCCAAGTAAGATGAGGATAGAGTTCGGCCTGCTCATGGCTGCTCTCACGGCAGCCCTCACCATTTCGGAGTCAAACGCCGTAAAGCTACTCGATAGCATGATACCTGGCCATATGCTGATAGCCAAGATAGTCATGACAGCTGTAACCACCATAGGCTCCTATTGGGGGCTAGTCATCGCTAGTTCCAGATTTAGGAGTGCCCACGGTAGAAGGCTAATCCTCTTGGCAGCAGGGATCATAGGTGGGGTGCTGGTAATAGTCCAGCCCTTCGGCTCTCTGGCCGGGGGTGCTAGTATAGCCGAGCTCATAGCTATATCTCTCTTAATAGGTATGTCGGGGTTTGCACTCTCAACAACAATCTACAATCAGGTAGACTATGTGCATTGGAAGAAGACTCTGGCAGAGTACTACGTAGTCAGCGTGGTAGGGTCATCAACTCTAGTTCTTCTAGCACTCATGACGGGATCAATAGTACCAATAGCAGCAGCAATACTCCTAGCAGCAATAGCGTCATCCAAGAATGTGACCAACGTCCCCATACCATTCTCCTCCCTCAAAGTACTCGACAACTTCGCCACTACTCTGAAAAGCGCTCTCCAGGGCAGGGCTGAGGGACTCAGGCTGGACGAAGTGGTTAGGCTCTCTTCTGCCGTTGGAGTTATGGCGTCACTTAAAATTTCTGCAATGCAGGAGGCTAGCACCGCTCTAGGCGAGCTAACACCACTAGTATACAGCCTGGGATATGCTATAGGAGTTACACTTGCAGCAAGTATAGATTCGACTCTAGCAGCCTCAACAGCAGCCTTACTAGCGACTGCTCTGTATATAGGACTGGACTCGGGGCTCCCGTGGCTAGACCTGTCTCTAATAGGTATGGCTTATGGCTGGTCTGTCCTAGCCCTAGTTACTTACGTTCTGGATAGAGCTCCGAAGAAAGTGAGAATAGCCAGCGTATCCTCCGTCTTCTGGACAGTTACCTCTATCCTCGTAGTATTCGCATCCACAATAACTCTCGGAGTCAATCCATCAATACCAGCTCTGGCAATCCTAGGAGCCGGGCTAATCGTCTCTGGCCTGATTAGGGCATTCCATTCAAGCAAAGTATCCTGGTACTAGAGGTGCTGGGCTGCAATCGTAGTTCGCTTTGCTCTCACTATAACTCCTTGAATACCTCTACCTGCAATTCCTCAAACCCCATCTTCCTATAAAACTCGCTGGCTACATAGTTCTTGATCGGATATATCGCAGAAATCATGCCAGCACCCATCCTTCTGGCCTCGCGGGTAGCGGCCTCAATCAATATATGGCCCACAGAGCTCCTTCTATAGCTAGGCCTCACATATATATCTGTAATTAGGGCTTTAACGCGTGGCTCGTAGAATATCCTGTCGACTAGCTCTACCCTAATGAATCCAGCTACCTCGCCGCCCGCGTCAGCCACTAACAATATCTTACCATCGCCATCCAGACTCGACATGAAGTACTCTCTAGCCCTCTCCCTAACATCCTGCACTGTCCTAAACATACCACTAAGCTCTTCATTGAATATTTTGAGCCTTACTATCATGTCCACAACGCTCTCGGCATCACGAACCTCAGCCCTCCTCACTATGATACGATCCACTACCATCACCCAACCTCCCTGATGTAGATTGTCATAAACCTCCTGAAATCGAGTTTCCTATAGAAGTTCTCCGCTATAATGTTCTGCGTTGGAAACTCTACAGCAATAGCCTTAGCCCCCACAGCCCTCGCCTTATCGCCAAACCTATCGATAAGGAGGGAGCCTAAACCCAAACCCCTATGCGAGGGGTGAACATACAGCTCCCTAATTACAGCTATCCTCCTACTCTTAAGCATGGGAAACTCCCGAACATATCCTCTAATATAGCCAGCGAGAGACCCGTCTACCTCGACAACTAGGACAATCTCCTCCCTGCCAGGCTCTACACACTTCTCAGCCTCCCTAATCGCCTCCTCTCTAGCGTTCTCAGAGAGAGACCATAGAGGGTCAAACTCCTCGTTGAGCATATAAAATCTATAAATTAATGTCGAGAGCTGCTCGACATCCTCCTTTCTGGGCTCCCTAACAACAGCCCCCCTATCGTACATCTAGACAGGCACCCCCCCTAGCCCGAACATCAATGGTGTAGGGCTGAGAGTATTTTCTCGTATTTCATCCTAGCAATCTCTATGATCTCCCTCGCGTTTCTAAGCTCCTCAACGTAGGTCCTCGGCTTCCTCGCAACCTTCTCCTTACTAGCTTGCCATGCCACAGCTGCTGCAACCCTAGGATGGACCTCCCACTCTTCAATAGTTGGTAGGATCCTATCTTCGCTAAGCCCGCCGTTCTCCTCTGCTGTCCTGGCTAGCTCCTCCGCCCCAGCTATAACCATGCTATCCGTAATAGTTCTGGCCCTAACATCTAGTGCTCCCCTGAAGACGCCCGGGAATACGAGAGCATTGTTAACCTGGTTTGGAAAGTCGCTCCGCCCGGTTGCTACTATCCTGGCACCAGCCTCAATTGCCTCGTGCGGCCAGATCTCGGGAACCGGGTTGGCTAGAGCGAATACTATAGGGTCTTTGGCCATAGATGAAATCCACTCCTTCTTGATGACTCCAGGCCCGGGCTTTGAGGCGGCTACTACGGCATCAGCCCCTTTAAGCGCTTCAGCGGGGCCCGCCCCTGGCGGTAGGCCGCCGCCCTTTGTCTCTAGCGCTATCTCGTACTTATACCTGTTAGAGAATAGGAGCCTGTCCATGTCTTCTCTCTCAGGGTGCAAAACACCCCTGCTATCTAGCACGATTATGTTCTCGGGCTTCACACCGTATGACTTCAGGAATCTATACAAGGCTATGTTCGCCGCTCCTGATCCGAGGAGAACAATTCTGGATTCTCTAAGGTCTTTCCCCACTATTTTGAAAGAGTTGATAAGCCCTGCCAATGATGCTGCCGCAGTACCCTGCTGATCATCATGCCAGACAGGTATCTCAAGCTCGGTCCTCAAGAGGTCTAGAAGGTAGAAGCATTTCGGGCTCTCAATGTCCTCAAGATTAACGCCCCCGAAACTAGGCTCGAGATCCTTAACCAGACTCGCGAAACCACCTATCTCCCTCCTACCATGCACTATCGGGACCGCATCAACCCCGCCTAGCAGCTTGAAGAGGAGCGACTTGCCCTCCATAACGGGGTAGGCGGCTTCAGGCCTTAGCTTGCCTAGACCTAATACGCGTGAGGCATCTGTCACAATAGCTATGATGTTCCACCTGCTGGTTAGCTCGAAGCTCTCGTCGGGATTCTTGTTTATCCTCAGGCTCACATCTGCGACGCCTGGCGTATACCAGATTGAGAAATCCTCTGACCTCCTAACAGGCACTTTGGGTATAATTTCAATCTTCCCCGCGAACCGTCTGTGCATACCTATACTATCTTCTCCCGCCAAAACCTGGCTACCCCGGGCTTTAGATCGGTGAGTATAAGAGGTTAAAACGGACTGAGAATTTAAAAACAACCGTGTAACTTAGAGGTGACTCTCATAATCTACCTTTAACTCGGTCACTCATCCTGATATTAATAGGTCTTTGAACTTCTCTCGTAGGGCTCTCTTGTTTATCTTGCCTACGCTGGTTTTGGGGAGATCGTCCACTACCACCACTCTATCTGGCAGCCACCACTTGGGTATCTCTCCCTTCTCAACAAAGTTCTCTGTGAGGAATCTTGTTATCTCTTCGGTGGTAATCTTGTTCTCCCAGCCGCTCTTCGGTACTATAATTGCTACAGGCCGTTCTTGCCATTTCTCGTGCTTCACGCCTATGACAGCCACCTGAGCCACTCCTGGGTGCTGGCTGATGGCGCTCTCGAGCCTCACGCTACTTATCCACTCCCCGCCTGACTTGATAACATCCTTATCCCTATCTACGATAAGGACGTATCCTTCCTCGAACCAAACGGCAATATCTCCAGTGTGGAACCAGCCTCCCCTCCAGGCCTTCTCAGTCTTCTCCACATCCTTGTAGTACTCAGGAGTTATCCAGGGGGCTCTGACCACTATTTCACCCATAGTTTTTCCGTCCTTCGGCACAGGCTCCATAGTCTCGGGGTTCACAACCCTAAGCTCGACTAGCGGGATTGGCCAGCCAGTGGTGAGGGATAAGTCGTCCCACCTATCTCTGAATTTGGGCGGCACGGTGGCTAAGGTTAGTATGGGTGCTGTCTCGGTCATTCCATAGCCAACCATGACCTCAATACCCCTCTTCCTAGCTAGCTCTGCGAGCCCTCTTGGAAGAGCTTGCCCGCCGTTGACGAAGAGGAGGCCTGATAGGTCGTAGTTCTGGCTCTCTGGGTGCGCTAGCAGCATGTAAAGGATCGTTGGCACTCCAGCCGTCATAGTAACCCTTTCCTCGGCTATGAGATCTAGGAGTACCTTGGGGTCTAGGCGGCCCGGGAATACTTGCTTCACTCCGAGCATTGTTGCTATGTATGGGAGGCCCCAGGCGTATACGTGAAACATGGGAACGATGTGCAGTAGAGTATCTTCTGCTGTAACCTTTCTCTTCCCTAAGGTCGCCAGCTGGAGGGCGCCGCTCATAGCGTGGACAACTATCATCTTGTGGCTGTGATATGCTCCTTTGGGAAGGCCTGTTGTACCGCTAGTGTACCCCATGGCAGCAGGCCTATCCTCATCAACCTCTGGCCAGTCATACCTACCACTATGCTCTTTGATGAGGTCCTCATAGTGGTAAGCCTTCTTGCCGCCCACTTTGTCGGGCACTGAGTCGGCGTCAACGATAATTACGCTTTCAACACTCTTCACATGGGGTAGTACTGCCTCGGCTAGCTTTATGAAGTCGCTATGAACTATAACGACCTTGTCCTCAGCATTATTCATAATGTATGCGATTTCATTAGGAGCCAGCCTTATATTCACAGGGTGGAGAACAGCGCCCATCATAGGAACGGCAAAGTAAGTCTCGTAGTGCCAGTGGGTGTTCCAGTCTAGAGTAGCAACCCTGTCAAGCCCTCCAACGCCCAGAGATGCCAGGGCATTTGCTAGGCTCTCTACCCTGAAGGAGGCATCGCTGAACGTATACTTGCCCTTACCCTGAGAGGTCCTGTACACTATTTCCATGTAGGGGAATATTGTCAGAGCCCTGTCATATATATACTTGATAGTTATCTCGTAGCCAGGCCTAGGAGGTATCTTCTCGGGAAGGACCACCCTACGCACACCAGTGTATAAATAAGGTTCCCCGAAAATTGTCTTATAGGTAAGATAAGTGAGTGGTATATGCTATTACGCACGGCAACTGAGGCTTCTTAATTATCCTCTATGGGTGGAAGGGGAGTCTAGCAGCCAACCCTCTCTAGTGCCTGAATAAGAGCATCATACGCATCCTCTAACCCTTCGAACCGGACCAATATCCTCAGAATATAGAAGCCGGGAATACCCTTATCCAGATCATACTCCATAGGCCTTCCTAGCTCCGACAATAGTAATAATGCATGCTTGAATCCCTCTATAGTCTCACCTACACCAAGACTATCTGAAGCTAGCTGCAGCGAAGCCTCAACTACAGGCCCCTGCCCCGGCTCGTCCTTAACCTCAACTATAGCCCCAGATACGTGTATCCTGGTTATATCGCCCTCCGCCTCAAACCTACATGACATCTCAGCTAGCTTCTTCTGAAAGACAAGCGAAACCCCTTTACCAGCGTGGCCTGGTATACCTTCATCCACCTCTAGCCACCCTCAGGGACCACTCTACTGCCGATCTCTCCCTTAAGCGCCCTCAATATGTTTCTCGGATCGCTTGCATCGAAAAACACTATAGTGAGCCTACTCCTCCGCGCTATACTCAGAGCAACCTTATCCCAGAGAGCATAACCTCCAGCCTCATCGCTAGTCACACCCAATATTAGACGCTCGAACTCGCCATAAGTCAATCTCTCTATGGGGCTTGCATCACTATCTTCTACAGGCCACCTACGATAAACTCCCCCAACCCTATTGAGCCCATTAAGTATTATCGAAGCACCTATAGCCTCTGCAATTAGAGCAGCCACCGCGTTTGTGCTCTGACCCGGGTGAAGCCCCCCTGAAACTGGTATGAGGCCAGAAATATGGGTTTCCACAATATCCCTCAGAGATGCTAGAGCATACGGTTTTGAGCGAGGGAAGAGAGTTCTCGCGAGCAAGGAGGCGTTTAGTCGCGAGGCTTCAATCCCCGTCTCGTCTAGCAGGGCCTCAGAAACCCCGAGCTCCCTCAGGACTCCTATGTACTTTCTAGCTAGGCCTCCGCCCCCCACAACAACTGCAGGCTTGAATCCGGCATTAGTTAAAGCTACCACAGACTCTGCAACAGACTTGATAAAATCTGGGTTCGGCGGATAGAATAGGCTACCGCTAATTTTCAACACGATAGGCTCTGACCCTCCTACCATAACCGTCTACACCCTCCAAATGGTAGCGCGTCAGCTGTCCTGGCCAACCTCATCTAGTGTATCGGTGCTTTTAACCATCATCATCCCCGGTTTACATTGCCACCAGAGTCCAGGTCCAGGATTATCAGCCTGGATTCGCAGGGCTAAATACTACCCGCGTATTACGAACCGGTACTAGGGATTTACTGTTATTACCAGAATCATAGGTCGGTGCGAGGGCTATGGCTCTCTCAGACCTAGTGAGGGCTTACGAGCTGCTGAAGGAGCTGGCTTTCAAGGGAGGCGTTGATATCAGCTACTACCTAGTGATTGCTGGGATAAGCCTGCTAGCCGTCACTGGGACCTTCATAGTAGGCCTGGTGGTTTATAGGATACTCAACACGGCAGTAAACACAGACACCGCTGGACTACTCAAGCTGACGTTCCTCCTCGCAGCGTTCTTGCTAGCCGTTGGCGTGCTGATCCCATAGCCCTGACCACAGAATTCCAAATAAGAACAAATTCTATTTTGTTCCGCAATTGTTCCGCAAGACAGCAAAATAAACTTTAAAGAAACTCCCCATTTGACAAAACCAGAATCCAACGTCTAAATAAACCGGTGAGGAGCTCTACTCATATAACGTCATTTAGCCACTTCCATCTTCCTCTTTATCATTTTCAGCCTAACGAAGTCTTCCCTCATCCTGTCTTCTAGCACTAGCTTTATGAACTTTATAGCATCCTGGTAGCTAGGCAGGATCACGTAGTCAAGAGCGTTTATTAGACGCTGAGTATCCTTCAGCTCTTTAACGAGCCTCTGAATAGACTCCTCATACTCGGCGAGTTTCAATAGTTTTTCCAGGATCGTCCTCATAGAGAGAATAGACTCCATCAGCTTTGGATCGGAGCCTGCTGGCAGCGATAGAGGGGGTATACTACCCTCGTCCAGCTTGAATACTGGGGTCTTAACAGCGAAGAGTGTTCGCGTAGAGACCTCTACCTCCAGCGAGCCCTCCACCGGAGATGTGTATGCCTTAACCCTCTCTAGCCCTTCTGCAGCGGCCCCCAGATAGTAGTTGGTATAGATCCTCTCTATCTCCTCATAAACCTCCCTCTGGTACCTTACATACTCTCCAGCCATGCTTATGATGTAGTGTAGAATTACCTCCCTCTTCTCCTCCATTACCCTCCTTATACGCCGCATCATAGCCAGCTCTCTCCTTAGCCTGATGAGGTTGATCTTAGTCGGCAACACCTTCCTAGGGTCTACAGCCAAGGCAATCCAGCCTCCAGCGGGCCCGGGCTTGCCATCCTACGGCTTCCTATACTTTGGGTGATACTTCTTTATAGTCTCCTCCTTTATGTTGACTAGCTCCTCTTCAGGCAGCACAGAGAGTATATCCCACGCTATGTCGAGAGTCTCCTCGATACTCCTGTTCTCCCTTTCACCCTGGCTTAGGAATTTCTCCTCGAATAGGTCAGCGAACCTCAGGTACTTCCTATCCCTCTGGCTCAAGCTCTCTTCTCCAACCACTGCAGCCAGGCTCCTGAGCTCAACCCCCCTGCTGTAGGCCGCATACAGCTGGTTGCTTACCTCGCTGTGATCCTCCCTAGTCTTCCCAGGACCTATACCCTCCTTCATAAGCCTGGAGAGGCTCATCAGCACGTTGATAGGCGGGTAGATGCCCCTGTTGTGAAGCTCCCTACTGAGCACTATCTGACCTTCTGTTATGTAGCCGGTGAGGTCGGGTATTGGGTGGGTTATGTCGTCGTTTGGCATTGTCAGTATAGGCATCTGCGTTATGCTACCCTTCTTCCCCTTAACCCTGCCTGCCCTCTCGTATATGCTAGCCAAGTCGCTATAGAGGTAGCCGGGGTAGCCCTGCCTGCCAGGGACCTCCTCCCTGGCAGCGCTTATCTCCCTCAGAGCCTCCGCATAGTTAGTCATGTCAGTTATAATCACGAGGACGTGCATGTCCCTCTCATAGGCCAAGTACTCGGCTAGCGTTAGCGCCGATCTAGGCGTTACTAGCCTAATCATGGCTGGCTCGTCAGCAAGGTTAACGAACATAGCAACCCTACCCAGGGCCCCCGTCTCCTCGAAGAACTTCTTGAAGAATAGGAAGTCGTCGTACTTGATGCCTATAGCCGCGAACACTACTGCGAACTCCTCCTCTTCGCCCCTAACGGTCGCCTGCCTAGCTATCTGTGCTGCTAGCCTATTATGGGGGAGGCCAGCTCCGCTGAATATCGGGAGCTTCTGGCCTCTCACCAGCGTGTTCATTCCGTCTATAGCGCTCACTCCAGTCTGGATAAAGTCCTCTGGATAGGCCCTCTCTGAGGGGTTTAGAGGCGAGCCGTTGACATCTCTCCTCTCCTCAGCGTCTATCCTAGACCCCCCGTCGATGGGTTCTCCGATGCCATTCATCACACGCCCTAGCATGTCCTCCGTAACCGGTATCTCTAGGGGTCTGCCGAGAAACCTGACGGTGGTCCCAGTGGGGCTTATGCCTGTTGTCCCTTCGAAGACCTGGACGACTGCATAACCCATCCCAACCTCCAGCACCCTACCCCTCCTCTTCTCTCCAGTCGGCAGCTCGACCTCTACGATCTCGTCATACGCTACCCTCGAGACTCCCTGGACGAAGAGTAGTGGGCCCTTTATCTCCGACACATTCCTATACTCCCTGACCCCTAGAGCCACAGGTCCTCACCCCCCTTCTAGCCTGCAAGAGACTCTAGGGTCTTCAAGGCTCTAAGCCTAATCTCCTTAATCTTCTCGAGCTCGTCGTTTGGTATGGAGAACTTAGCCTTCACTATGTCTATATAGAGCCTGCCTAGAGCGTCTCGTATCTGCTGCACAGTGACGCCCCTCTCTATAAGCTCGAGGCTCTTCTTGTGTATATCCATGATCATCTTCAGCAGGACGAACTGCTTCTGCGGCGTGCTAAATGCGTCTATAGCATCGAAGGCGTTTTGCTTCATAAACCCGTCCTTCAGCATCCTAGCAGTCTCCAGCACCATTTTATCCTTCTCGTCCAGACCCTCTGTCCCCACCAGCCTGACTATCTCCTGTAGCTCGCTCTCCCTCAGGAGTATGTTCATAGCCTCATCCCTATACTCCCTCCACCTCTTGTCAACATTATCGTGCCACCACTGGGTGACAAGGTCTACATATGCGCTGTAGCTTGTGAGCCAGTTTATGGCCGGGTAGTGCCTGCTGTATGCGAGCTTGGTGTCTAGAGCCCAGAACACCCTTATGAATCTCGTCGTGTGGCTGGTTACAGGCTCGCTGAAGTCGCCTCCGGGCGGGCTGACAGCCCCTACAACCGTCACGCTCCCCATCCTCTCAGGGCTGCCTGGAACTGTCACCCTCCCCGCCCTCTCGTAGAACTCGGCGAGTCTGGATGCCAGGTAGCTCGGGTATCCCTCTTCAGCAGGCATCTCCTCAAGCCTACCAGCAATCTCTCTGAGGGCCTCAGCCCACCTACTTGTCGAGTCTGCAACTAAGAGGACGTCGTATCCCATGTCCCTATAGTACTCTGCTATCGTGATGCCGACGTATATGCTGGCCTCCCTAGCTGCGACAGGCATGTTGCTGGTGTTGGCTATCAGGACTGTACGGTCCATTAGGGGCTTCCCGGTCCACGGGTCCTTATACTTGGGGAACCTCTCGAGGACCTCGGTCATCTCATTGCCTCGCTCCCCACAGCCAATGTAGATGACTACCCTAGCCTCGCTCCACTGGGCTAGGCTGTGGAGTGTGACTGTCTTGCCCGTTCCGAACCCTCCTGGAACCGCTCCAGTACCACCCTTGGCCATGGGGAAGAAAGTGTCTATGATCCTGACTCCGGTGATTAGAGGCAGCGCGGGCTCAAGCTTCTCCTTGAAGGGCCTGGGAATCCTCACCGGCCATCTCTGATACATTTTAACCTCGACTTTCTGGCCGTCCCGCTCTACAACAGCTATCGTGTCCTCAACAGTATACTCACCCTCCCCGGCTATCCACCTGAGCCTGCCCCTAATACCCGGGGGAACCATTACCTTATGCTCAATTAGGCTAGTCTCCTGGACGGTGCCGAGAACATCACCACCTTCAACCTTCTGGCCCTCCTCTAGCTTGCTCGGCTTGAAAAGGTAGGTCTTCTCCCTCGAAAGAGCTGGTACGTGCACACCCCTCTCTACGAACATCCTCCTCCTAGGATCGATCTCGGAAACCTTATCAGCGATTAGCGGTAGCGGACGCTGAACCCCATCATAGATATTCCCTAGGAGGCCAGGACCTAACTCTACGCTGAGAGGCGCCCCCGTCCCCTCGACGGGCTCCCCAGGCCTCAGACCGCTAGTCGACTCGTAGACCTGAATAAACGCCTTATCCCCGCTAATCCTCGTTATCTCACCTATAAGCCTGTACTCTCCGACGTAAACCATCTCATACATCTGAGCGCCCTGCATTCCCTCAGCAAC
>WANT01000046.1 GCA_015521685.1 Aeropyrum sp. | reverse complement strand
TTCGGCGAGGACTGGTTCCACCCGACTTACTGGCCCCTGGCCTCCCGGGAGAGGAGGATGGTGCTGGCTAGGTACAGGGAGCTGGCAAGGCTCTATGGCTCCAGAAAGATGGCTAGGGCTATAGTAGGCGAGGAGATATCCTCCGAGGCGCTGAAGAGGGCTAACACGGCCGCCGCCAGGATAGCGAGGGTGGTGGTCCACCCCGACTACAGGGGAGACGGGCTCGGCGTCCTCTCGGTGAGGATGGCTGTAGAGTGGGTTAGAGAGCGTAGGATACCTGAGATGAAGAGGAGGAAGCATGTGGTGGAGACTATAGCCCAGATGGCCAGGTACAACCCGTTCTTTGAGAAGGCGGGATTCATCTACCTGTGGGACACTGCGAGCGGGAGGCCGGTACTATTCTACCCGCTAACGGAGGAGGCTAGAAGGAAGATAGAGAGGTTTCTAGCGGAAGACGCAGAGGCCAGGGATCATGGGGGGAGGCTCTACAGGCCAAGATACGGCGGTGTGGATCCGATGCCAGCTCCCATAATCTTCAAGGGTGTGTCGAAGCTGTACAGGAGCGAGCTGGATATAGCCAGGCTTCCCCAAGAGCTGCAGGAGGTCCTGAGGGCCTTCGGGGTCGAGAGGAGGCTTGTGGAGAGGTACGTGCTGAGAGACGTAAACCTTGAGATAGAGCCAGGCAAGGTCTACGTCGTTGTCGGCGCCTCAGGAGCCGGGAAGACTACCTTCCTCAGAATGCTGATAGGAGCTGTTGTGGGCTTGGGAGACGAGAGGTACAAGCCCTCCTCCGGTAGGATAGGAGCCCCTGAGGGGGCTAGGGTAGAGTACCTGCTGCCCGGAGAGAGGGAGCCCGAGTTCGGCGAGGAGACGCTGCTGGAGCACGTCTCCTCCAAGGTTGGAGACCCTGCGACGGCCGTCGAGATACTCAACAGCGTGGGCCTCTCAGACGCAGTCTTCTACAGGGCTAGGTTCAGCGAGCTGAGCACCGGCCAGAAGGAGAGGGCAAAGCTGGCATCCATGCTGGCCGCGAAGCCCAGCATGATGGTTATAGATGAGTTCGCCGCCCACTTGGACGCCCTGACGGCGCAGAGGGTGGCGAGGAGGATCGGCAGGATATCTAGGGAGGCAGGCATAACGTTGATAGTATCCACCAACAGGCCCGAGATAGTTAGGGCGCTAGGCCCAGACTACATAGTCTACGTGGGCTACGGGACAGCATTTATAGAGAGGTATGAGGGCTCCGACTACTGGAAACACTAACAAACCCCCCGCAGCAACATACTTGCGGTGAGGGCGGCCTCCCGGTGAAGACACTGGTTTCACCCGACAGTGTGCGTGGGGAGAGGTTACTCCACGGAGGGCCGCCCTCCGACGAGGAGTGTCCAGCCGTAATCCTAGACTTCGACGGAGTGCTAGCCGTGGAGGGACCCCTAGGCCCGGAGCCCCGCAGGCTAGGGCTTGAGATCCTCGCGGAGGCCCTCAGCCTGGGGCTCAAGGTGTACATAGTGTCTGGCAGGAGGGAAGCCGATAGGCCTGTTGTTGAGCGCCTGCTAGCCGAGGCTGGAGCCCCGGCTGGTAGGCTTGCTGGCGTTGTGCTGAGGTCCTCCAGGAAGACGGAGGTCGACCACAAGCTGGACAGCATACTCAGGGTTGAGGCTAGGGAGGGGTGCGTAGCAGAGATGCACGACGACAACCCATACGTGCTTCACTCCGTCAGGAGGCACGTCAAAGCGGGAGTGCTACACCACGGGGAACAGTGTACCGTGTTGTATGGGGTAGCCTTGACCAGCAAGTGCAGCCCCGAAGGGGAGAGGTAGCCAGGTTGGGAGAAGGCGAGCCGGACTCGGCGGTGCTAGCCCTGCTATGGGGTAGGCCCGCTAGGATCCTCATGGTCAGGAAAAGATGCCAACCAGGCTACCCATGGGCATGCGACCTAGCCCTGCCCGGAGGCAGGATAGAGGAGGGAGAGGAGGCCTGGGAGACCGCGGTGAGGGAGGCTTGGGAGGAGGCGTGGATACACCCCAAATCCGTCGAGGTAGTAGGCGGCTACTGCTGCGAGTCGACTCTGGCCAGACCTAGGAGGATAGAGGTTGTTATAGCAGTGCTGGCAGGGCCGGCAGAGCCCAAGCCCTCAGGAGGCGAGGTAGACGCTGCAATATGGCTAAAACTCTCCCTGCTGTCGAGAAGCCCTAGGCCAGTACACCATCCAATAGCTGGTAGGGTGCTAGGCTACAAGCTAGGCGGGGGGCTGACACTATGGGGGGCCACCATGAGGATAGCCAGGAGACTCCTAGCCCTCATACAGTCTGGGGAACCGTGGAGTGTGAAAAGGTGAATAACACGCAAACACAACAAGATTAAGATAAGTGGAGGCGGGCCGATGGCCAAAGCACCCTAGACGGAGGGTGCAACACGTTGAACCCGGGTCAGGAGCCTCCAGCCAGGGGGGTTATGATGACAAGGCCCGCAGGCGAAGGGCCCGCCCGTAGAAGATTTAACCCCGTCACGATAGAATCTATACTCGGTCCGTGGGCCCGTAGCTCAGCCAGGCAGAGCGGCGGACCCGCATAGGCATGGAAATGGGGCCGAGGCTCCAGACCCGTAGGTCGGGGGTTCAAATCCCCCCGGGCCCACCACACAGCGCCCCCGCGAATAGGGGGCGCTCTTCGGGCTCCTACAATTCCGGAACACTAAGAGATCTAGCTAGGCATCCTGGGAACTCCTCGAGAAGCTTATGTATTTTTCCTTTGGTAGCGATTGAAGGCTTCATCGCCCTCACTTTAATAATTCCATAGCTTAGTTGAGTCTATCATGGGTGCCCCGAGGTTGGCCGGTTCTCCATTCGTAACTAAAGTGGTTGAAGTCAAGTCCGAGGACCTGGTTGTTGTCTACGGCTTGGGGAAGCCCAAGGAGGTTAGGCTGCCTAGGGAGGTTGTAGCCTGGATGAAGGACAGCTATCCCATCACGAGAATCCTGGAGGAGGCCGTAAGCCACTACAGCTTCAGGAAGAGGCTATCCCACCCAGGCGCTATAAGAAGCCTAATACTACTCCTCTACGCCCGGGGCACTGGCGAAGCCCCATACAAGGTAGCCAGGAGGTTCGGAGTAGCTCCAGAACAGCTGTACAGGCTAGAGAGGGGGTTGAAAAAGGATGGAATGTACGACTTCGTACTAAACGCCCTATCACTACACCAAGCCGAGGAAAGCAATAAAACCACCACGGGTGAGTAGGAAATAGAGGGTGCCGGGGTAGCTCAGCTAGGTAGAGCGCCGGGCTGTTAACCCGGTGGTCGGGGGTTCAAGTCCCCTCCCCGGCGCCACGCCACACTACAGCCTCTTAGTAGATCGCAAAATCCGACCATCCAACTAGTTGAACTACCAATATCCTTTGGGATTGTTATTCGATTCTCACTTCTCAGACTAGGGAGATCAAAGGAGTTAATGAG
>WANT01000045.1 GCA_015521685.1 Aeropyrum sp. | reverse complement strand
TTTACGGGCCTCTAACGCCTGAGGGGGTGGAGGATATAGAGGCAGAGGGTCCTATGGCTGGCCATGCTGTTGTAACAGCGATAGACGTTGATGAGGGCTCTCTTGAGAGTATTGCAGTAGAGGTTTACAGCCCCACCCACATATACCTCTCTAGGGAAGGCCTCCTAGTTATTGCTGACAGGACCTACGACCCGATACCTCTGATAAGGGTTATGGCCGAGTCACTCGCCAGCAGCGGGCGGGTTGAGGCGGAAAAGGCTGGCAGCGAGGCCATAAGTCTGTTGCTAGATGGTAAGGCTAGCGAGACCCTAGACAAGGTTAGGGAGGGACTTAACTACCTAGGTGCCGATGCGCAGAAGATCGTGCTAGATATTTGGCCTAAGGTGGATCCTAAGGATGTTGTCTACACGAGGCTACACGTGCTAAATGTGGAGGGGCTGGAAATCGGCTATGCTGGTGCGGCCAAGGTTCCTGGCGTTATTCTAGACCAGTTCGCACTCGAGACCATCGATGGCTACGTTGTTGTAGCGACTACTGTCTATGGAGTGAGGTTCAACATCTCCATCATATACCCGGACGTAGAGCCCGTGGGCAGGGAGATAACTGTAGTCTGGGGCGGCGAGAAGCGGGAGATCACCGTGGAGCCTAAACCCGGAGGTGCTGCAGAGAGGGGTGGAGCGATACCCAGAGGGGTCGCATTATACCCGGTCTGGGAGCCGCTCTGGAGTGCGGTCTACACCGTAGACCTAACCACTCTATCTATAGCAGGCAATCTCGAGGAGATCACGCCGGGGATGAGAGTCTACGCAGCTAGGCTGATGGGTGAGGTGCTCTACATGGTTACATATAGGAGTGTAGATCCCGTTATTGCCGTGTCGCTGGAGGACCTGACGAGCCCTGAAATTATAGACATGCTAGAGGTCGAAGGGTTCAGCGAGTATCTCCACCCAGTCGGCGAGGACCTACTGCTGGGAGTGGGATTCGATGAGGCAGGCAGGTTGAAGGTATCCCTTTACAAGATGCAGGGCATAGAGCTAAAGGAGCTGGACAATGCTGTGATTGAGGGCGCCTACACGCCTGTGACGGACGACTATAGGGCGTTCGCCTATGACTCCGAAGAGAGAAGGGCCTACATACCCCTAAGCATGGGTATGGTCCTCACGGAATCGGGCTGGACTCCGCTAAGAGCCGTGTTGGTGGTTGTGGTGGGCGAGTCTGGGTTCCAGTACGTCGACGTTGTAGACTACCCGGCTCTCAGGGTGTACGCCGACAGCCAGCACCTATACCTAGTGGACGAGTGCATTATCACGGTTCTGGACAGGGCAACGCTGGAGCTGCTAGAGGAGATTAGCCTAGGATGCCCTGAAACTTCAGCCTAGCAGTACCAGCAAAACCAAGGCAACAATCAGAATGGCGAGCACCAGTAGTAGAGCCCTGATGCGGCCAGCCATAGAACCTGCTATGACCGGGCCGTACCTGGCGTCGTGCGGAGAAGACAAATGGAGCACCTTATGAAAAACGTTGGGCAAAAACCCAGTTATTTTCTAAATTTTTAATCTTCTACCTATGGTGGGGCGTGCTAGTTTCCTTATTCTCTGGCTAGCATTGTTCTGGCTGCTATAGCTATTACGGCCAGGAGGGCTAGGCCTCCGACAGCGAGGCCAGCCATGCCCATCTGGCTGCCCGACTCTGCGCTCGACTTGGCCTCCTCTAGCTGGCTCTCGAGCTGGCTTATCCTCTCCTTCAGGGATTCAATCTCGCTCTTAGCCTGCTGGAGGTCGTTGGAGCTAGCCTCTAGAGCCTCCTGCGCCTTGCTAGAGTCCTCCTCGAGACCAGACACCCTCGCTGACAGCTCCCCGATAATAGCCTCTAGACTCTCAAGCCTGCTACTGGCGTTTTCTACCCTGTACTGGAGGTCCTGTATGCTGCCCGAGATTGAGGCTATCGTCTGGCTAGTCAGGCTTACAGTGTTCCTCAGGCTGGATATCTCGTCCCTCAACACCCCTATATCCCTCTCGGCCTGGGATGCCGAGTCTTCGAGCACGCCCACTCTGTCTTCTAGCGTGTTTAGAGCTTCAACTGCCTCACCCAAACTCTTGTCAACCTTCTCTAGAGTGTTCTGGACCTCCACCAGGCTGGCCTCCAGGCTATCCAGCCTCTCCCCAACTTCCTCTAACTCGAGCTGTAGCGATGTCACAGAATCCTCTAGCTGGCCTATCCTATCTCCGTAGTCCTCGACCGCCGACTCTAGCAGGGAGACCCTCTCCTCCAGGCTGGAGACAGCGTATTCCAGGTCCTCAACTGCCCTAGAGAGCTGAGAGACGGAGGAGTTTAGGTCCTGCAGGCTGCTCTCGAGCAGCTCAACCCTATTCTCTAGATCGCCAACCACATCCTCGAGATCGCCTACCCTCTGCCCGAGGCTCTCCACACTCCTGCCGAGGTCCTCGACAACACTACTCAAGTCCTCTGCACTCCTCTCCAGGCCCGAGACCCTGGCCTCTAGATCTATAGTAATAGCCTCCAGCAACCCGACCCTACTGTCGAGCAGCAGGATCTGCTCCTCAATGTCCGAGAAGTCGACCCTCAGGCCCTCCAAGGATATCGAGATCTGGCCTGTGTAGGAGGGGGGGTATAACCACTGGAGGGTTAGGGGGACTCTGGTGACTGCCACGGCGTATAATCCGGGCTCTGGAGCCCAGAGGAGGCTATCGCTCCATATTATTGATTGTGATACTGTTGATGATGGCGTTACGATGGCTATTGACACTGGCTCCGTTGATGAGACGTTGACTGCGAAGGAGGCGCCTACATTCTCAACTATGACTGGTACCGGAAGTATGTAGTCCCAGGTGTATATGAAGTCGATTAGGAACTCGGGAGTCCTGTCCGGATCTGTTGGGAGCCAGCCTACTTCGATGGCAGAGACCACAGTGATGGGGATAGCAAGCCTATAGTAGTTTATGCCTGAGGTTACCGTGAACTTTACAACCCCTGAATGTGGTCCTGGAGGCGCTCCCGCATATTCGACCACTATACTCACGAGCTGTGACTCGCCGGGCGCCAGCTCCACCTGGCTTGGGGAAGCGCTGTCGCTGAACATCCTCGCAGTCTCGTATAGCGGCTGGGGGCCGTACTGGAGGTCCATTCCGGAGTAGGTGACTGTCGCTGTCTGGCTCCCAATATTCTTAAGCTCGACTACTAGCACTCCCGGGTTTGAGGGGGAGACCACTGTCTCGCCGAAGAACCCCGGCCCCTCTACGATACTAGCTACTACGGGTGTGTTATAGGCGTCTACCACGTCTATCAGGCCTGAGCCGCTGGAGTAGTATACTGTTGACGCGCCGAAGTACAGGCTGTAAATGTAGTCATCTATGGGGTCGGCAGTGTTGGCCAGGAGAGCAGGTGTATCCTTGGGGTCTTTCCCAGCGCTTAGAAGTAGCGCTGCGGCGCCAGCAACGTGGGGCGCGGCCATGCTCGTCCCGCTTAGTGCGGCCGCCTCAAACCCGGTCTCTGTGGGTATAGGGGCAACTATAGCCACTCCCGGGGCTGCTATGTGGGGGGCGGGGTGCCAGAGTCCTAGGGGGCCCTTGGAGCTGAAGGGTGCTATCGTGTCGTCTGCCCTGGATACTGTGCCCGCTGTGTCTGAGGCTGCAACGCAAAGGACTCCCTGGTAGGAGCAATTATAGTTAACGGTATAGAATGTGGGGCCGCTGTTGCCAGCTGAGAAAACGACGATCACCCCCTTCGAGACCGCCTCCTCAACCATCAGCGATACTATGCTTCTGAGGACGCCTCTATACAGGAGCTCGTTCAAGAATGGCGAGCGCATAGCCCCCAGGCTGAGGTTGATGACGTGGGCCTCGTCGCCAGAGTTCTCTAGACCATCGGGCCCCAGTAGGGCGGCTTCTATGCCAGCAGCTATCAAACTCCCGTACGTCCAGTTGCAGCCTGTGGAGGGCGGGAAGACTATTATATCGTATATATCGGCTCCGGGAGCAACCCCCCTGAAGGTCGAGTCTTGGCTAGCAACTATACCGGCGACGTGGGTGCCGTGTATCGATGGCTCACCCGTTGTAGGGTCTCGGCAGTAGTCCACTACGCCCTCTCCAGTAGCGTCGTACTCCCAGGTGACTACGCTCTCCCCATTCCTCACCAGCCAGGGATGAAGGTTCTCCACCCCAGTATCCAATATTGCTACCCTGACTCCCTCGCCAGTCACCCCGAGGGAGTGGAGTAGGTCCGCCCCTATGGTTGGCACGCTAGCTGCCAGATCGGGCGTTATACCAGTATTAAACTCTAGAGGCTCATCAAGCTCCACTACCGGATCTGGATATACAACGTAGCCTAGAGCCCTAAGCTTGGCCGCAAGGACGGGGCTACCCTCGAACACGAAAGCCTCGACAAGCCTAAACTTAAGAACAATCTCACCACCAAACTCCTGCACCAACCTAGCCGCGTACTCTAGATTCCCAGCCTCACCGCGAGCATCTAGCCCCTCCCAGCCGCTAACCGCATCTCCCGCCTTAATGGCGACATACCTCACTGGCACAATATTGCTCGGTGCGCTTTGTGAGGCGCTTGCTACACCAGCTAAGGGCTGTAAGGCCATAACGGCTAGGAGTATCAAGAGAGCTAGTAGCCTGGCCTGCCTCATGAAGGGAGCACCCTCCTCCCTGAAAGGCTGAATAAAGTATTATTTAACTTATACCTAGCGAGTTATAGACGCAAAACAAATCAAATGAGAACCATATAGCACTGACTAGCAAATTTTAGTTATTATCTTGGGAGCTATGTTATAAGCAAGATTCAGACAATAATTGAGGCTACTCCTCTCGAACTGGTGGAAAGATTATAAATAGTCAGCCCTAAAGCCTTAACTTGACTAGAGGG
>WANT01000044.1 GCA_015521685.1 Aeropyrum sp. | reverse complement strand
TACCTCTCCTTGCCAGTAGCCTCGTGGAGGGAGAGGAGGCCTAGAGCTAGGAGGGAGTAGTCCTCTAGAAAGCCCTCCTGGTAGGGCTCGCCGAGCCAGACCCTATACAGCCTGTCCCCGTCTAAGTGGTTCTTTTCGACGAATCTCGATACCCTCTCAGCTAGCCCGACCGCCTCGCTGTCTACATATCCCAGCCTCGACAGTCCCCATATCGCTATGCCATTCCACCCGGCAAGGACCTTATCGTCCCTCGCAGGCCTATCCCTACCAGTATCAGCCGCGTAGCTTCTCATACGGCTGGCTATACTGTCCAAAATTTTGAGTAGCTCTTCAACACCTATGGCAAATGCCTCAGCCATCATCTCGACAGGGAGAGGCATGTGTAGGATGTTCCTACCGCTAGGCGAGCCGCCAGCCTCCTCAATATAGTTACCCTCAGGCTTGAAGCCGAATAGCCTTGTGGCTAGCTTGAGGTCCTCGCCCAGAGCACTCTCAAGCTCGTCCAAAGTCCAGGTGTAGAAGCCGCCCTCCAAGCCACCGCTCTCAGCGTCGAGAGCCGCAGCCAGACCCCCACCCTCAACTATCATAAACTCCTCCAAGAATGAGACCAGCTTACGGGCAGTCCACGGTATAACAGGGCTCCTATAACCAGCCAGCCACAACTCTCCTAACACGCGTGCAAGAGATCCCTGATCGTATAGCATCTTCTCGAAGTGGGGAGTCCTCCAGTCCCTGTCAATGGCGTACCTATGGAAGCCTCCCCACACCTTATCGTGAATACCTCCTGATATCATCCTTGACACAGTCTCCCAAACCATATCCATAGGCTCTCGCGACCCGCAACGAGCTCCATAAGACAAAAGGAATAGTAGTTTAGCCGACTCTGGGAACTTGGGCCTAACGCCGAACCCTCCATAGGCGGGGTCAAACGCCTCGTAGAGGCTCCTGTATGCACGTTTAAACACCTCTCTATCTACCGTCTTGCCTTCAGCGGGGGTGTATAGCTTCTCCAGCATGCTGGCGGCTTGCCCCGCTATTGCTTCTATCTCGTCACGCTCTCTTAGCCAAGCCTCCCTCACTGCTCTTGCAAGCCCAACCAGGTCGTCGGGCCGAAGGTATGTGGCTATCCAGAAGGGCCTACCGTCTGGTAGGGCTAGCACCGTTAGAGGCCAGCCGCAGCTAGCCCTGGCGCTCATACAGTATGACATGTAGTATTCGTCCACGTCTGGCCTTTCCTCTCTATCCACCTTCACCGGAGTGAAGACCTCGTTAATCACCCTGGCTACCTCCTCGTTTTGGAAGCTCTCCCTGTGCATAACGTGGCACCAGTGGCACGTTGAGTAGCCTATCGATACGAAGAGCGGCTTATCCCTCGGTACAGCACCCTTCTCCACATCCTCCCATCTATGCCAGTCGACTGGATCGCATGAGTGAATCTTTAAGTAGGGGCTGCGCTCGCCTGCTAGCCTATTAGGCTTTCCACAGGTTTCTCCATGTTCTGTTATCTCCACTACCCCCCATAGGTGTGTCTGGCCTTGTGGGAGTGATATTGGGAGTTCTATACTCCTATACAGCTGCTGTGCTCTGGAGAGCCAACAGCTAGCCGAGAGAGGATACAACAAGGGGTTCAAGATGGCCGTCTATGTGCTTTTCTGCTATGCCGGGCATCCTACCCATGAGATCCCTTATCGTGCTAGAGACGTATGCCTTAATCCCATCACCAACAATCACTATCGGCCTGTAGTACTCCCTAGCCACCCCACTCAGGCCAGGCCTTACATAGCCGTAGGCCCATAGGCGCGGTGTGCTAGTGGGTGTTATCATCATGATTAGTAGGTCAAGCGCTGTTCTAGTATAGCCCTTCAAGCCCTCTATAGAGGCTTTTAGCCTACCTTCGATATCCTCCAATCTCGCGCCCTTGAGGTCCTCAGCCAACGCTTTCAAGACTAAGTGTGAGTCCGTGTAGATCTTGGGAGAGGCGAAACCTCTAGATGAAGCCAACGCAATCTTATCCACGCTGCCGTTGTGCGCCAGGAAGACCTCGCCCAGACCTCCTTCTAGTGAGGCGTTCTCCCTGAAGGGGTGGGCATGCACAGCCCCTCGAGGCTCGCCCTCAGTCCTCCTAGCGTGGAAGATTAAATATGCCTCCACAGCCGTCTCAACAATGCTGGCCACTCTTGAGGCAGCCTCTCTAACACCCTTCAAGTTTTCCTCGCAACCAGCCTCCAGATCTTCAGGGTTGTACGAATCGCCCCTCTCATAAGACAAAAGCCATCCAGATCTAGGAGACCTCCTATAAACCAGTATGTAGCCATAGCCATGGCAGTGCCTCCCGTCCCCGCCAAGCTCCCTCTCATACTTATCGTCACTAGCGGCTTTGGGGAGAAGCTGGACTAGCTCCGATGCTAAGCCCCTGCCGGGACCTAGAACGTGGAACGCCAACATTCTACACAAAGATGCCACCCCAACATCTAGCCCAATTTCAGTATTAACATTTATACGGCGACTCACGATGCTATAGACACTCTTCGCCGCCTATCATGAAGTATACAGCTAGGATTGCGATGTAACATATGCAGGCCATGGGCCCGACGGGGGAGACCTCCCTACACCTATCAGCTGTACTGAGGTGCCTCTCGAGGACAAGATTGAGAGTAACTTGGCAGACCTCCTGAGGTCCTCAGGCTCCATAGTCCAATCACTAATCACTGCAAGCCCGTCACCGCTCTTAACCTTACCCATAACAGCCTCAAGTGCTAGGCTAAGTCGAGTACCGCCGTACGCCTGCAAAGACCTCAGCTTACCCTTCAATGGAGGTTTAAGGGTTTGGCGAGGCCCCTCGTCGAACACGATTATCTCGCATCCGTTCAAGCCCGATTGACATAGCGACTCGCCCAAGAGTAAGGCCCTCTCAAACTTCCATCCAGCCATAGAGCCGCTACCGTCCACCAGCACATACATCTTGAGCGGCCTTCTCCAGGCGGAGCCCGGAATCAAGACGTCATCGCCTAGGCTAGCTGCCCTCTTACTCATGCGATAATAGGAGGGCCTGATCCCTTGAAGGCTGAAGATATAAGCAACCCTACCAAGAAGTGGATTTTCACCCAGCAAGACCTTCACCTCGCTGTACCCCCTTCCGCTGCCGACCTCCGACACCCACCATCCTATCCTAGGTTTTATGAGAGGGCGTCGAAGGAGAGCCCCACGCCTCCCAGGCCGGCGCCTTCCCAGCCTTGTCACGAGGCTCATGTTGAAGAGCGGCTTAAGAGCTAGGAAGAGGAGGAAGGCCCTGGCGCCTCCACTTCTAAGGACGCCTACCAGCCTCTCAGCCAGCAGCTCAGGCTCCACCCGCGCCACCTCCCTGGAGCTGTATCCTAGCAGTCTCGACGCCAGGGCAATCCTCCACCCTTCCAAGAGTGGGGGTAGAGACCTGGACTCCAGGTAGGAGTCTAGCCAGAACTCTAGAACAACCCTGGCTAGCAATTCGTCGCCAGTCTTCCTCGTAAGGCCCTCAATCATGTCCTCCGCTTTTGTTAGAGTTGCCGCTACACTTCTGGCTACGTACGGGAGGGCCTTCCTCCAGCCCCCTGCTAGTATATCGTGGCAGATGTAGATCTTCCCCCCCGATACCTCGACTCTACTTGAACCGCATCTGCAGCCTCCGAGCACCACTACTCCTATGGCCTCGGGCATGTGGATCCATACTGCTGCGAGAGCCTTAGAGGCCTCTCTAAAGCACGACCTCACTTCCAATAGGCTCCACCTCCTGATATCATCTCCTCCTTAGATCTCTGAGGACCTCTCTGGAGGATGCGCACTGCTCCGCCTCCCGCCTTACCTCGCTAGGTAGCCTCGATAATAGGTAGACTAGGTAGTGTGCACCAAGGCTTACTAGGTAATCTACCGTTACGCAGTCTAAACTCTTAGAGGCGGCTATCTTTGATGCAACACTATCTATGTACGAGAGCCTCTCCTCCTCGCTCATGGCCTCTAGAGCCCCTATGTCATCCACAACCCCCTTCTTCGCGAGGAGCTCGAGGACCTTGGCTCCCGCCTTCCTCCCAACAGTGGTTTCAACCACAATTCTCGTCAGCCACTCATCGTTAACCCCCGATATTGAGGCCAGCCCCCAGGCCAGCTCGCTCCAGGACCTCGGCGTGGGGGTCTTCTCTATACCGTCCGAGCCTCCCTCCTCGTATAGGAGTTCAGGGTGGATTCGCAGTGCAACCGCTACCCTCCTATCCCACCTCTTGCCCTGGCTCTCCATCCACTCAATCCACTCGTCAACAGTAGGCGGGGCGACCTTCAACACCATCCTGAATCTGTCTAGCAGCGGTCTAGGTAGTGGAACAGCTAGACTACTCTCTCCCGGGGGGTTGCCCGCCGCCACTATCTCGACATTGCTCGACAGCTTGAAGTGGGAGATCCTCTTATCCAGAACCATCGAGAATAGCATCGTCTGAACGTCCGGTAGCTGGGTATTAGTGATCTCATCTATGAATATGAGGCCCTTCACACCCTCCTCTGTGAAGACGTTGAGCTTTGAGGGGAGCATCCAGTCGTACCTGGATCCGGACCGAGCTATGAAAGCGAGGTCCTCGACCCTGATCAGTGGTGAGAATAGCTGGAGATAGAGATAGGAGTCCTCCAGGCTAAGTGATTCGATGTTGTGCACGCTCGAGACGTCAATGAACTTCAACCCCATCTCTCTAGCCCTCTCAACAGCATATTCTCTGATTACGGTGGACTTGCCTACTCCTGGAGGACCTAGGACTAGGATTCTGTCAGCCCCTACAGCTTTGAGAACTCTCTTCAACCCTCTAGGCGTTATCTCGCTTTCTTCAACCGCAGCCGTCAACCCCCACATAACACCCTAGCCCTGTGGCCTTTGCGCTGGGATGCATGATTCTAGCATCCAATATTATCATTTTGGCCTAGGTCTATACTTTAAGTTATAATACCTCCGAGGCTCTCTAACCCTCGACAAGGATGATTCTATATTGCCCAGGAACCGAAGCCGACGGAAGACTAAGAATTTATCGCGCAGCGACCGCCTTAAGGCTGGCATCCTAATGGCCGGCTTCCTACTCCTCCTCGCAGGCTTATTCTACGTGGGAGTGAGGGACCCACCCGTCTATCAAGGCCTAGTCCCATGTGTCGAGGGCGAGGCTTTAGACTACCACAAGCATCTTGAGCTCCAGCTGGTTGTCGACGGAGAGGAGGTTGGTATACCTGCTGGAATAGGTATACCTGGGAACTGCATCTACTGGATACATACCCACGACGACTCGGGCGTGATACATATAGAATCGCCTAGACCCTACACATTCACGCTAGGCCACTTGATACAGGTTTGGGGTATAGACCTGACTGATGATAGATACCAGGGATGGCCTAGTAATGTCGAAGTCTATATAGACGGGGAGAGGTATGAAGGCCCTATCAGGGACGCCCCCTTGAAGCCCGGCTCGACTATAAGGATAGAGGTGACCACCACCCAATAATCAAGTCAGGAGGGTAACTCACTTATTGTGAGTCTACCTTTTTATACCAGAATCCCATTTCCTACAGCGGACAGAAAACGAGGTGAGATGGTATGGCAGGATTCGGTACAACCCTCGCGGTTGGGATTCTGGTCCCGCTGCTCCTGGTCGGGGGAGCGGTAGGCCTAGTTGCCCTAGGACACGGGGGCGGCTTTGGCGGCATGATGGATATGGGTGGAGAGCAGGCTCACGAGGATAGCGGGAGCCAAGAGCCTATGATGGGCGGCAGCTACGAGGATGACATGCCGGGAATGGGCCCCGGTATGGGCATGGGTATGATGGACTATGACGAGATGATGAAGGAGTGCGAGGAGGAGATGGAGGAGATGGGCTTCAGCCACGACGATGACTATTGGTATGGAAACCTAGCGGAGATAACGGGGACCGTTCAGTATGTCAACATCGAGAGGAGGGCAGTAGTTATAGTTGACGATGCTGGCGAGGACTACCTCCTGAGAATCCCAGCAATATTCATCAACATGAGCGACGGCACCGTTACATTCGCGCCCTGGATAGTAGCGCAGCTAGAGCCTGGCACTGTAGTTGAGGCGAAGGCCTTCATAGGCGGAGACGATTACGGCGTGCTGGCGGGAATAACTATTGGAGACAGCGAGTTCCTAATACCGAAGCTAGCTCTGGAGACCCTAGAGTAGCACTCTGAGTTAAGGATTCGATAATTGAACCTGGATTTACCTCTCCTCCCCTTTTTCCATATAATAATCCCATTGTAGATGCTTGTATCTAACCTATCCTCCCTTTCATGGCACTTAGTTAGGTATAATTTCGTATCTCAGCACCAGAAACCTTCATCACATTTCAGATTATCTAGCCTTCATCACAAAGATTGCTTAGAACGGGAATCTACACTAGTGAAAATAATTAATAATTTTTAGGTTCCTATGCTTAGCCCTCCCCACATCTATACTCAAGCCTCGAACTCGAAAGCTACTGCCTCCTCCGCTTCGAATCCTATCTTAGCGTGGCTACCGTCACAGTATGGTTTGTTCTTTGAAGCTCCGCACCTACATAGCGCTGTCTTCACTTTACCATCTATCTCAACAAGGTTGGGCCCGTTCTTCGCTGCGACTATCCTGATCTTGACCATTTTACTATCCCACCTTTGGAATGTGTATATTTATCAAGGTTTTAGATATATTTTACAGTCGTCTGGGGTATAATCGCGGCGCTAATGCCCACAAAAATATATATCAGAATCTCTAAATGTTAACCTTATCTCCACAGACCCTTATTCTAGCATTGCTTTAATACTGGAGACAATCACTAGGTCGTCTGCGTCCCTAATAGGCCCTTGGTATGGCCTCCATCCACCATATGACATAACGTAAGTATGGTTTCAGCATAGATTTTGGCAGCAAGCTCTAGGTCGGCAACACCTATCTTTTCACTAGGTGTATGAGCTAGCCTGGGGTCGCCCGGGCCATATGCAGCTATGCCTTGTGCGACTCTCCCCAAAATGTTCATATCGCTTGTTCCCAGCTTCTTAACTATCCTTGGCCTCACCCCCTGCCTTCTTATTGCAGATACTAGTGTCCTCGACACGATATTCGAGAGGCTCACCTTTATAGGGCTGGTGAGCTCGACTCTACTGCAGCCACAACCGCTGGTCATATCCACATCCCTGCAGACAATTGAAACCCTATTGATAATGCTCGCCGCATCACTTTCAAACCTCAAGTCCAGAACCGCCTCTGCAGCCTCTGGAGTAACATTAGGAGCGCTGCCCCCAGAGATCATAGTTAAGACTGCCTCAGGAAGCGAGCCGCGGACAACATTCAGAGCATCAACTAGAGCCCACCCTGCGCCGCCCCCCACACTTGAAGAGTGTCCTGATCCAGACCTACACTCTATAGCTAACTTCAGAGACCCTCTATAAGAGATAGCAACCCCGTCTCCCCCCGTAGGCTCGCCTATCACAACAAATGGAGCCACCTCACCCCTCCTCACCAGGCCCCAAGCACCAGGACTATCCGCCTCTTCCCCGCTCAGAGCTGCCACCTCAGCTGCACAGGGGATGCCGCTCTCAGAAGCCAGAGCCAGTCCTACTATCATAGCAGAGAGGGGGCCCTTGGCGTCCACAGCACCTCTACCGTGGATGGCTCCCTCCATAACCCTAACTGGTAGCATGCCTGGGACAGTGTCGAGATGGCTGGCAAGCATTATTAGAGGTTGGGCCTCTCCCCAGCCGGGAGGCCTTAGCCGAATACTGCCCGAGCTATCTACAGACATTAGTAGGCCCAGCCTTCTAGACCACTCCTCGAGGACCGGTATAGCCTCATACTCGCGCCCGGATGGAGTATAGACCTCCAAGAGATCCAGAAGAAGTTTAGCAGCCAAATTCCCTGCAGATACAGTTGTTGATACCAAGAGACACCCACCTAATGTCGCGATAACTAATTAAATATGGTGGAAGTAGGCGGACGGCTGTAGCCCCACCCTTCAGAGCCAACACCCTTTCCTCCATCTGAAGACACCTTATTACACGGGTAGGGTCCACTCTCAAGTCCACAGATAGCATTAATCCTAAACCCCTAATCTCTCTAACAACCCTAAGCCCACCTACCTCTGACTGCAACACTTTCGCCAGCTCCCAGCCCTTAGTGGATGCAGACTCCCATACCCTCTCCCTCACTAATATTCTAGAAGCCTCAGCTACCGCAGCCATCGCCAAAGGGTTGGCCGCATGTGTAGAGCCGTGTCCTCCTCCAGAGAGCTTTGAGAGGATTTCCTCTCTAGAGAGCACCGCGCTCGCTGGTATGCCCCCCGCGATGCTCTTCCCCACAGTGATAATGTCGGGCTCCACAGCATAATGCTGGTGAGCCCAGATTCTACCAGTGCGGCCGAAGCCAGTCTGTATTTCGTCGAATACCAGTAGAGCTCCAACCCTGTCAGCCTCCTCCCTAAGAGCTTTCAGGAACTCCTCGCGAGCCGGGATGACGCCCGCCTCCCCCTGCACAGGCTCCACTATGATTGCCGCCGTGTCCCTCGGGATCTTGCCGCTAATCTCGGATGGGTCTGTGTTGAAGCGGAGGAAAGTTGCTACTCTCGGGATCGGATAGCCAGCCCTGTATTTGGGGTTCCATGTCGCGCTCAAACTACCAAGCGTCCTCCCGTGGAAGCCCCCTACGAATGAGACTACTTTCTCGCGTCTCGTGTACCTCCACGCAGCCTTGAGAGCGGTCTCTACGGCCTCAGTACCTGTATTCATAAAAACCACCTCCTTGGACCAG
>WANT01000043.1 GCA_015521685.1 Aeropyrum sp. | reverse complement strand
GGGATCTCGTCGATGCTAGGCACATAACCCCCCAGGCTGCTCTCACTCCCCGCAAGAATAGTCAGCCCCGTAGTAGTCCACCCCGCCACAGTCTCCAGCAGAGCGTCGAGATAGGGAATGCCGAGGATCATAGAGAGGGGGACAGCCGAGACCAGGGGGACGAGGATCCACGTAGTCACAGTAATAACCACAGCATCACCCTTCCTAATAACCCCGCCCTGAACCCTAGACAAGAGAAAACCAGAAACCCCCAGCAAGAGCCCAGAGGCTAGGAGCTCGAGAGAGCTAGACGCCTCCCTAGGGTCAGACCCCCACAAAAGGAAGCCAGCAGTCCCCGACGCCAGGAAGGGGAGGCTGCTAGCCATCAACACAAGCCCCAAGTACTGGGCGGCGGGGGGGATAACGCTAGGGAGACGGCCAGCCAAGACACACACTCCCCCCACAAACGACCCTCAAACACCCGAGGCAGAGCCAGACAAGCCACCAATAAACCCCAGACCACATGCAATAGCAGCCAAAGACCACACCCCCGCCTCCCAGCACGGTCGGAGCCAAGCCTTAGTCATCACAACCCCCACCCTAGGGCGTCAGGGGAGGTGCATCTCCTCACCCTCCACCAGAATGGTGACCACCATAGCTATTAGGCCTTACAACCCCAGGCTCCCCCAAAGACGGATGTCGGGGCAGACTCTACAGCCAGACTCCACCCTACATCGAGTCCCTGGGGTCTCGCACCCAAGAATAGCCTATAGAGGTGTTTTGCCCAAACCTAGCTGTGTGGATGGTGGGTTGTGTTGCCTAGGGTGAGGTCGCTGGAGCTCTATGAGGTCTGGATGCCCCTAAAGTCCGAGTTCAGGACCAGTTTTGGCTCCACGAGGCTGAGGCCCGCGATACTAGTTAGGGTCGAGGGTGAGGGAGGCGAGCACGGCTGGGGTGAGGTGGTTGCCGGCGAGGGGCCCTGGTACTCTTACGAGACCGTGTGGACAGCCTGGCACGTCATAGTAGACTTCATAGCACCCATGCTAGGGAGTGTCGAGGGGCCCAGCGACTTCCGGGAGAGGACTGCTAGGATAAGGGGGCATAACATGGCCAAGGCTGGGGTTGAGATGGCGCTGTGGGACCTCGAGGCGAGGTCCTCGGGAAGGCCTCTCTGGGAGATGATAGGCGGTGTGAGGAGCCGCGTTAGTGTTGGTGTCAGCGTGGGGATCCAGGGCAGCGTCGAGAGCCTGCTCAGAGTCGTGTCCAGATACCTCGAGGAAGGCTACCGTAGGATCAAGATAAAGATAGAGCCAGGCTGGGATGTAGAGCCAGTCAAGTCCTTGAGGAGGGAGTTCCCCGATATACCGCTCCAGGTTGACGCAAACGCGGCCTACACACTTCTAGACGCCCCACGCCTGGCCGAGCTAGACAAGTATAGCCTGCTCATGATAGAACAGCCCTTCAGCCACGATGACCTAGTGGAGCACGCGGACTTCAGAAGGATGGCCAGGACACCCATCTGCCTAGACGAGAGCATAAAGAGCCTCGGAGACGCGGTAGCAGCGCTCAGGCTCGGCTCAGCCGACATCATAAACATAAAGCCGGGCAGGGTAGGCGGCATAGGCGAGGCTCTGAGTATACACGACTTCTGGAGCATGAAGGCACACAAGCCCGTGTGGATCGGAGGCATGCTGGAGACAGGAGTCGGGAGGGGCCACCTCGTGGCCCTCGCCACGCTCCCCGGGGTAGCATACCCCTCAGACATAAGCGCGAGCAGCAGGTACTACAGCGAGGATATAGTAGACAAGCCCTGGGAGCTAGGCCCTGACAGCACCATAGAAGCGAGAAGAGACCCCGGTATCGGCGTCGAGGTCGACGAGGCCAAGCTACGCAAGTACGTGAAGAAGAGCAGGAAGATCACCATAAAGTAAGGAGCAGAATACCGCCAGCCCCTCACCCGGTCCAGGCCTTCAGCGAGGTATCAGCTCCAGCAAGACTCGAAATCCCTCCAAGTAGGGTCCCCTAAATTTAATTAAGTTTAATAGCGACTTTAGGGTGCAGCCCAGCCTGCCCTAGGATATGGTGGCATGCAGCGATCCGATACTCGGAGCTCTCCCCTCTCCTCAGGCACACCTCCTCCTGACTAGCTCCCTAGTTATGAGGCGCGCCCTGCTCCAGCCGAAGACGCTCGACAAGCTCCTCTCTACAGCTATTCTAGCTTCCTCCAGCTCTAGGTCTCTAGGCGCCCAGCCTGTAACCCACAGTATAGAGTCTAGGTGTAGAACAGGGATTCCCGAGAGCTTTGAAACCGCCCCCCACGCCCTCTGGGCGTGCTTAGGCTCTCTCACCACATCGCCGTAAGACCTAGCCCTCACTATCTCCGACGAGATACTGGCGCACGCGACTCTCGCGTCCACAGGTATAGGTATGTCGACTTTGAGGAGCTTCCTACCCACCAGGGGTCTAACGGCGTAGTAGGCTATCTTAAGTGAGAACACCACAGTCTTCCTATACTCCCTCTCGCCAAGAGCTGCCCTGAGCTGCTCGAGGACCTCTCTAGGCCTCTCAACAAGGATGCCAGGATCCCCCAGAAGCGCCTGGAGCACCGCCCTAGCCCCGGAAACCGCCCTAGAGACCCTCTTCTTCTTACCCTCCCTCCCGACTACGCTACCCTGGCACGAGTCTAGAAACCCCAGGACCTCTCCCGCAATGCCTGCGAGGTCCTCAACACGCCCTAGCCTAGCCCTCATCTCCCTGTAAAAGCACTCCCACCACTCCTCACCCCTCATGGCTAGCCTATAGCTCGCTAAGCCCACAAGCATGGCTGCTACCGCAGCCCTCCCAGCACCCACCTCTCGGGAGAGAGAGGATACTAGCGTGTACTGCGGGTCAGAGGCCTCCTCGAACGCCAGGACCTCGTCGACAGATATTGTTGAGAGAGCTCTAGCCACACTCTCGACCCTAGCGTTGTCTACGAGCTGCAACCCGGACACCAGGAGCCAGAAGCTAACCACCCCTCCTGCTGGCGACAAGCCAGATTAATACTATGGCCATGAGCGCGGAGAGTACTGATATCATTACGACTAGGCTCATCGCACCCTTTATTACAGAGGCTGCGAAGGAGAGCGCCAGCTTGTACGAGACCACGGCTACGGCTGCAGCCACTAGTAGAGCCTTCAACCGCCTCCTAGACCCCATGACACCTATCTCCAGCCACCCTCACCTAGCCGACTCTAGAGCCCTCAATATCTCCTCCGGGCTTATAGGTAGCCTCCTAACCCTCAACGCTCCTCCCAGAGCGTTCTCCACAGCCCTCGCTATAGCAGGCGGGGCAGCTATAGTCCCAATCTCCCCTACACCCCTAGTCCCGTGAGGGTGGTGAGTAGGCGTCTCCTGGATGTGGATCTCAACCTTTTCAGGCGCCTCCATCGCCGTGGGTACGCCGTAGTCCGAGAGGCTCAGGGTGAGGGGGTGGCCGTCGCCGCCGTACTTCATCTCCTCGTAGAGTGCGTCGCCGATCCCCTGCAGGACGCCCCCCACAATTTGCCCCTCAACCAGGACCGGGTTTATAACCCTCCCGACGTCATCCAGACTCCTATACTCGAGCACCCTCACCCTCCCAGTGCCGCGGTCAACCTCAACTACAGCCACGTGAAGGCCGTAGGGGTATACAGGCGTCTTCGGGTCGTACTTCGAGTAGGCGGAGACCACCTCCAGCGCCGACTCTCCCATCTCCCGGTATACCCTCCGGACCAGGTCCGCCAGCCCTATCACCCTATCAGGCTCTAGCATGTCGTAGAACTCTCCAGGCCTGTAGGCTACCCTGCCCTCAGGTATCCCGAGGACCTCGCCAGCCCTGGACCTTAGCCTCTCGAGGACCTGGGAGACCGCGTCTATAACCGCACCCCCACCCACAGTCAGCGTCCTACTGCCAAAGGTGCCGACACCCTCCTCGATAACGGAGGTGTCGCCCCACACAACCCTAACGCTCTCCATAGGCACTCCAAGCATGTCGGCTGCGAGCTGTGCGAAGCCAGTAGCGTCACCCTGCCCCGTTGGCGTCGAGCCGACGGCTATCTCGACACTCCCATCCTCCTTGAGAGTGACTCGAGCCGTCTCGAACGGCCCCCCACTAGTTATCTCAACGTAGAATGCGTACCCCACCCCCACAAGCCTGCCCCTAGCCCTCTCCCCTGAGGCCCACTCCTCGAGCTCTCTAACCCTAAGGAGGCTCAGGCCCCTCCTCAGGGTAGACACGTAGTCGCCGGAGTCGTACTTCCAGCCGAAGCAATTCTCGTACGGCATCATCTCGGGGGTCACAAGGTTCCTAGCTCTAACCTCGGCTGGGTCCAGCCCTAGCTCGTCGGCTAGGAGGTCTACCATCCTCTCAATGAAGAATATGCCCTCAGGCCTCCCGGCACCCCTGTATGCTGCCAGCGGGGTCTTGTTGGTGTAGACAGCGAGGACCTCGACCTCAGCGCTACTAATCTTGTAGGCTCCAGGCAGTATTTTGGCGGCTGTCAGGGGCAGCCACACGCCTAGGGGGTAGGCGCCCACATCCGCTATAATCCTACCCCTAACCGCCCTTATCTCCCCACCCCTAGTTGCCGCAACCTCTAGCTCGGCGCCGACATCCCTCCCGTGGGTGGTGGATACTGCGTCCTCCCTCCTGCTGGGCACCCACTTGACAGGCCTGCCGAGCAGCATAGCTAGGTAGGGCACCACAACCTCCTCCGGATACACCTCTATCTTGGCCCCGAAAGCCCCTCCAACGTCGGGCTGTATGACCCTGACAGAGCGCGGAGGCTTCGCCAGCCTCTCCAAAAGCTCGTCCCTATGGTCGTGGGGAGTCTGAGTCGAGACCCACACGGTGAGCTCCCCGCCCGAGTAGCTGGCCACAACACCCCTAGGCTCGAGGCTGGCGGCATACTTCCTGCCTATCCATAGCCTGTCGGCGACCACGACCTCAGCCCGAGCAAGCTCCCTAGCCACATCCCCGCACGACAGCTTCTTCCTGAAAGCTATGTTGCGCTCGGCCTCCTCGTGCACCCTCGGAGCCCCAGGCTCCATGGCCTTGATGGGGTCTACCACGGGCTCGAGGGGCTCGTAGTCGACCTGCACCAGCTCAGCCGCGTCCTCAGCCTTGTAGGGGTCTTCAGCGACCACAACAGCAACCGGCTCCCCAACATACCTTACCCTATCCCCCGCGAGAGGGTACATGGGGCTCGAGGGGCTCTTGAAGCTCCAAGGCTTTATCCGCCCCTCTATGTCAGAGTAGGTTAGAGCCGCCACGACCCCGCTAGCCTTGAGAGCGTCAGAAACGTCGACCCTCTTGATCCTGGCATGCGGGTACTCGGACCTCACGAAGCTGGCGTAAAGCATGCCGTCAAGCCTAATATCATCGAGATACCTCCCAGCGCCGCGGAGGAGCCTCAGGTCCTCAAGCCTAGCCACGCCGCGGCCAGAATACCTCCAGCCAATCCACCTACTATACAAGACCCTCTAGCCCCCGCAATTAGGTGTGGAGACGCTAGGAGAAATATGGTGTGGAGACACAGCAATTAACGCTTCGAGCAGAGGAGCCTGTCAGCATGCCTAAGACACTCCTCCACACACCTAGCCTCGGAACCGCTCATGAGGGGCTCGAGCCTCCTCCTACAGAGCTCTAGACACCTCTCCAGCACCAAGTCCCTGGGAATCCCATCTCTGCAGGCCTGCGCCAATCCCGGCTAGACCCTACTATATATTTGGATGTCGACCGGAGCCTGATAGAGTACTCTGCGCGGATTGTTCAGCATATAGCCTCAGCCCTCCTTAATAGTTTCGTGGGCCTGAGCCTGCCCGCTTAACAATAGCCTAGAGCCAAGGGTATAGCTGGGGGTGTCTAGCTAGGCTTGAGCGCCTCGGTGCAGAGGAGTAGGGGGAGAGCCAGGACTGCCGACCAGAGGGGCGGCGGTACTGGGGAGAAGTATAGGGAGATGAGTGTAGCGGAGTTCTTCGCCAAGAACAAGGAGCTAGCAGGCTTCTCTAACCCCACCAGGGCCCTATACCAGGCTGTGAGGGAGCTTGTGGAGAACAGCCTCGACGCCACAGACGCCAAGGGTATACTCCCCTGGATACACATATCCATAGCCCCCGTTCCAGAGCCCTCCCAGGGGGACGGCTCGCGCCCCCGCTACGTTATAAGTGTGGAGGACAACGGCGTTGGAGTCCCCGTAACTAGCATGGCCATGGCGTTCGGCAAGGTCCTCTTCAGCAGCAAGTACGTGATCAGGCAGACCAGGGGGATGTATGGCTTGGGGGTGAAGGCCGCCGTCCTCTACGGCCAGATGACTGCTGGCACCCCTGTTGAGGTCTTCAGCGCCACCAAGGGGTCCCAATACGTGCACATGATGCGGCTGATGATCGACGTGCAGAGGAACGAGCCCAGGATCCTGGAGAAAGGCGAGTGGAACAAGAGGGGGTCGTGGCACGGGACAAAGGTCACTCTAACCCTCGAGGGGGACTGGAGCAGGGCTAGGAGCAAGATACTGGAGTACGTGAAGAGGACGGCCGTCATAGCGCCCTACGCCGAGATAGTCCTTGAGACGCCCGACGGCGAGATACTCTACTTCCCGAGGACCACTAGGAGGATGCCCAAGCCGCCCAAGGAGGCCAAACCCCATCCACACGGCGTCGACATAGAGCAGCTCAAGTCGATAATAAGGTCTACCCGGGCTAAGACTCTGAAGGACCTGCTGGTTACAGAGTTCCAGAGCATAGGGGAGAAGACGGCGGTAGACTTCCTCGAGCGGTACGGCATAGACCCCAAGCTCAAGCCGAGGGAGCTACTGAGGAAGGGTAGGGAGAGGCTTCTCAGGAGGCTTGTGGACGCGCTCATGGAGTACCCCTTCAGGTCTCCCAAGAGCGACTACCTCAGCCCCATAGGCAGCGACATCATCGAGATAGGGTTGAGGAGGATGTTCGCCCCCGAGTGGGTCGGGGCGGTCACAAGGAGCCCGAAGGCCCATAGGGGTCACCCCTTCATAGTCGAGGTTGGGATAGCGTACGGGGGCTCCATAGAGAGCAGGGATGAGCCTCTCCTCCTGAGGTACGCCAACAAGATACCCCTACTATACGAGGAGAGGGAGGACGTGAGCTACAAGGTAGTCAGCAGCATAAACTGGAAGCAATACAACATAGACTTCCCAGCACCCCTCGTCGTTCTAGTGCACATAGCGAGCACCAAAGTCCCATACAAGGGCGTCGGCAAGGAGAGCGTCAGCGACGTCCCCGAGATAGAGTCCGAGATTAGGAACGCCGTACAGGAGATCGCTAGAAAGCTGAGAATATACCTATCCAGGAAGGCCAGGGAGCAGGAGGCTATAAAGAGGAGCATAACCCTAGCGAAGTACATACCAGAGGTGGCCCTCAGCCTCGCCTACTTCATACGGCCCCCCGAGAAGTGGCAGCCGCCCAGAGAGGAGGAGGTCAGGAAGATTAAGGAGTCTCTCATCCGCCTCGTCGCCAGGAACATAGACCTACCGCCGATAGACGGAGAGAGCCAGGATCCAGAGGAGATAGTGAGGAAGATTGTGGAGAGCGTCCAGCTAGACTGAGCGGGGGTGTAGCCTAGAGTGTCGGGCGAGTTCTTCGGAGACGAGGTGGACCTTAAGGCTAGAGCTAGGGCCGCGAGGGTCATGTATGAGAAGTTTAACAAGATAGTGAAGGACGTCATCAGGGGCAAGCCGCCGAAGCTGGAGATCCCTAAGAGGACTCTATCAAACACCATCTTCGACCCCGAGAGGGGGATACTTGTCATAGGGGAGGAGAAGCTTGAGAGGGAGTTCCTCAATGTCGGCGAGTCGAGGAGGTTCATGCAGACCGTCCTGATGGCCTCAATCATATACCAGTCCCTGATAGAGAACGAGTACCCGACTATAAGGGACCTCTACTACAAGGGCAAGCACACCATAACCTATAGCGATCACCGCGGCAGGAAGAGGGAGGAGAACACTTGGGACGAGCAGAAGGAGAGCGATAGCGTCATACAGGACATAGAGGTCTTCACGGGCCTCTTCAGGGAGGACATGCTGATACTATCTAAGGAGAAGGGCAAGGTAGTGGGTAATATGAGGATAAGGAGCGGCGGCGACGTCATAGACCTATCCAAGCTGGGCCACGGGGCTTACGCCATAGAGCCTACTCCAGACCTCATAGAGTTCCTGGATGTTGACGCCGAGTTCGTGCTAGTTGTAGAGAAGGACGCAGTGTTCCAGCAGCTCCACAGAGCCGGGTTCTGGAAGAGGTATAAGGCCCTCCTGGTAACCGGGTCCGGCCAGCCCGACAGGGCTACGCGGAGGTTCGTGAGGAGGCTGCACGAGGAGCTGAAGCTGCCAGTATATGTGATAACCGACAGCGACCCCTACGGGTGGTACATTTACAGCGTCTACAAGGTGGGGAGCATAACCCTGAGCTACGAGAGCGAGAGGCTAGCAACGCCTAAAGCCAAGTTCCTCGGCGTCCAAATGTCAGACATCTTCGGCTACAGGTCGAAGAAGCCCTACTTGAGCGAGGGCGAGAGGAGGAAGTTCATGATAAGGGCTACAGACAGGGACATCAAGAGGGCAAAGGAGCTCCTGAACTACTCCTGGATAGGCAAGAACTCTAGGTGGAAGTCGGAGATAAGGCTGTTCCTCAAGCACCTGGTTAAGCTAGAGATAGAGGCTATAGCTAGTAAGGGCCTCAAGTTCTTCGCCTTCCACTACATACCCGAGAAGATAGAGACGGGAGACTGGATAGAATAAGCTGTCAAGGAGGATAGCTAAACCCCCCTTCCTCCAGCCCCTTACAGCTGGGTCACAGCTGGGTCTAGGAGTGTATAGCTCTTGGCGCATAGATCCGCAAGTCAGGAAACGTTAGTTGGGTTCAGAACCATTATTTAGGTAGTGGTGGTGCCATGAATGCTGGGAGGGTTAGGCTAGAGATAGTTAATGATGTCGCGGTTGTCACGCTCGACAGGCCTGAGAAGCTCAACGCTCTAGACCTAGCCATGTGGAGGTCCCTCTCTGGAATTGTAGGGGAAGCGTGTAGGTCCAGCGTTAAGGGTATAGTGGTGACTGGCTCTGGCAGGGCGTTCAGCACTGGAGACGATATCGGCGCCATGTACAGTCTCTCCAGCGATAGGGAGGCCGAGGAGTTCTTCTCAACCCTGGCCAGCGCCCTAGACTCGATCATATACTGTGAGATCCCGATAGCCGCCTCTGTAAACGGGGTCGCGGCTGGGGGTGGGGCCGAGATGCTGCTGCTGGCCGACTGGGTTGTGGCGGTGGAGAACACGATTATAATGTTCCCCGAGGCCAGGCTGAAGCTCTACCCCCCCATACTGCTCTCGGTTGGTGTTAGGAGGCTAGGGGCCAAGGCATACAAGCTAGCCCTCACGGGAGACCCTATAGACGCCCCCACAGCGGCGTCTATAGGGCTTGTGGACGAGCTAGCGCCCAAGCCTGAGGCAGCCCTCAAGAGGGCTCTCATCTCTGTGAGGAGGATATGGGAGAACACAGGCCACATGCTACCATGGTCCAGGATACTATCCCTAGGGGGGCCGGAGGCGGTGTCTGCTATGAAGGACTTGGTTCTAGGGCTGTCTAAGGAGGTCCTCAAGCCTGAGGCCAAGGAGGCTATGAGGGCGTTCCTGGAGAAGAGGCTCAGACAGTAAATCCCGCTAGAGAGGTTTACACCAGGTTGGACAGGCTATAGTTTACCTCTGGTATGTTGAAGCACAGCCTGTGCCTGCTAGTCTTGGGAGGATAAGGATCCCCCGAGAGCCCCCTCCGCCTTACCTCGTCCTTGCTAACCGTAACCCCCTCCCTCCAGCTATCGACGTTCACACAATCAGAATCGTAGTCCACTAGGACGGCGGGCACGCGCCTAGCCCCAAGCCTCCTCAGAGCCTCCACCCTGTGGTGGCCGTCTAGTATGACCAGGGTCTTAGCATCCACTAGGATGGGCCTTATGAGCACGCCCCTACTACGTATATCGTCCTCTAGAGACGCCACCTTATGCTCCAGGACCTCCTCGTGGCGTTTCAGCTTATCTATGGGCACGAGAGCCAGGACTCCGTGCCTCCCCAGCTGAAGGATCTTCTCTACCTCAGCATTATACATTCCAGCCAGTCCAACTCCCAGACCCGCTACACTCCATAAATGCTCGGACGACTTTAAATCTACCCGTCAATACAGCCCCAGCTAAAGCTTTAACCCTCCACCACTTCATCAACACCTTATGGGCGCGGCGGTCGTCTAGCCTGGACTAGGACGCCGGCCTGCCAAGCCGGAGGTCCCGGGTTCAAATCCCGGCCGCCGCACCACTACATCCTGCCGTAGAGCAGCTTGTAGGACAGTACTGGTAGCACTATAGTCGCGTCTCCATAAACCACGGTCCTCCTAGAGCCGGCCTTTACCTTCCCCCAGCTAACCGCCTCCCTGGGGTGGGCCCCGCTCAGGCTGCCGTCGTACTCGACGGCGGTCGTCACGTAAACAACGTAGTCTAGACCTCCGCGGAACTGGCTCCACCATATCGCGTGGTGCTTGCTGATACCTCCCCCTACTATGAGCGCCGCTGCCTTCCCCCTCTCAGAGAAGAATATGTCAGACAGCTCCTTCATATCTCGGAAGTAGTCCACCGTTATCCCAACCCCCCTCTGCCTCTCCATGAACAGAGCAGTCCCGAACGCCCCGTCAGCCCAGCCTGGAACGAAGATTCTGGCCCCACTCTTGGCCGCAGCTGCCAGTATGGAGTTACCGTCCCCCTCCATCATCCTCCCCGCCAGCTCGAGCAGCTCGAACACCCCCCACACACCCTTCCTCTTGGAGGCCTCGGATGCCAGCCTTCTGACGAACCCTTCGACCCTGGGCCCGTACGAGTCTACTGGGATGAATACGTTGCCAAGCCTGTGAATCCCACTCTCCAGGAGGCCAGAGTCGTCCGCCTCGAAGAACCCCTTGAGGTACCTGCCCCCCTCGTGCCTCGCTATATCATGGTCTATAGCACCTGCCGTGGTGAACACAACGTTGAACAGACCCTCCTCGAGGAGCTGGGCCAGGATCCCCCTGAGGCCCGTCGCCACGAGGTTCCCGGTAAAGGTTATGATCCTCACCTCGCTATCAGCCAAGGCCTCCTCAAGGAGGCTTGCCGCCGCCGCTAGATGGCCCGCCATGAAGCCGTGTATCCTGTCGTAGCAGTCTAGGAGGCGGTCGATACCCATACCTGGCTCCAGCCTACAGTCGAGGACCTCCTCTTCCACCGCCCACAGCCCCGGGTGGGGGTTAAATGGGTTTAGATGTTTAAATCGACTTCGAGTATAACCACGCCACACATCTAGGATGGTCGAGAGATTTGAGGAGGAGGAAGGGCCTCTCACCCCTTGTGGCCTCCGTAATACTGATAGCGTTCACAGTGATAGGAGGGTTCATAGTCTACGAGTACTTCCTGTCCAGCAGCGGCACCATGATGGCGGCTGGGGAGAGTATAATTATGAGCGTCAACTCGGTCAGGCTCAGCAACACATCTATGCTTATCCATATAAGCGGTGTGAACGGCCACAACTCGCCCATAACAATCTCGTCCATAATATACTACGACCCAACGGGAACCACGAACACCATACCCCTACCAAGCCCGCTCGACGTGAGCCCAGGCGAGAAGTTCTCAATCAACGAGGTCATACCAGCTTCAGCCACCGCAGTCACCATAGAGTACACTACGTCAACCGGAGAGACGCTAACAGCACCCCCAGCATCCCTCTCATAAGCCGAGGGTGCCCCCCACATTGGTCCTAGGCAGGTTTTTTACCCGACAGCCTCCTAAATCAAGTAGACCAGCCGCAAGGCCCCAGCCCCCAGTCCAGCAGGCCCTCGAGGAATGGAGGCTCGTCGCATCGTACTCCGCAGGCCCCGTCAAATACGAGCTTTATAGGGACGATGGCGGCGGAGTCAGGCTCAGGTTCCGAGAGCCTCCTAGGCCCGACGAGAGGGTTCTAAGGGAGATAATAGCTGGCACGATAATGCCGGAGGGCGAGGCCGAGAGATACCATGTGGAGAAGTCTAGGAGCGGCTACGGCCCCCTCTACCCGCTGGTGGTTGACGACCATATCGAGGAGATCGCCGTTGAGGGGCCCGGCCGTGGCGTTGCGGTCATCCACAAGCTGGTGCCCGGCAGGTGGGTGGAGGTGGACCTAGTCCTAGGCGAGGAGGATGCCTCGGGCCTGGCCCTCCAGCTAGCCCGGAAGGCTGGGAGGAGCGTCAGCCTAGCCCAGCCTATGGCTGAGGGCCTGACGCCAGAGGGCCATAGGGTGTCTATAACCTTCTCTAGGGAGGTCTCGCGCTTCGGCAGCAGTATGGTGATAAGGAAGTATCCCGAGAAGCCAGTGACTCTAGCCGACCTGCTGGCCTCGAGGGTGCTTAGCCCGCTGCAGGCCGCATACCTATGGCTCCTGGTGGAGTCACAGCAGTTCCTCATCATAGCTGGGCCCATGGGGAGCGGGAAGACGACTCTACTCCAGGCTCTCTCAGGCCTAATACCCCCCTTCTACAGAGTGATAACCATCGAGGACACACCAGAGCTGAGGCTTCCCAATCCGAGGTGGGACTCTCTCGTCACGAGGCCCCCCTCTCCAGGAGAGAGCTCTGTCGAGGTGGATCTCGAGACTCTGCTGAAGTTCGCCCTGAGAAGGAGGGCCGAGTATATCATAGTCGGGGAGGTTAGGGGTAGGGAGGCGAGGCTTCTAGCCCAGGCGGCGGCCAGCGGGCACGGATCTATGACTACCATGCACGGCGACACGCCGGAAGGCGTCCTCCTAAGGCTCCAGCTCGAGCCTATAAACCTGCCGCCCATATTCCTCAGGCTGGTAGGCGCTGTAGTGCTCCTCAGGAGGCTCCCAGGCCTCGGAGGCTCCGTGAGGAGAAGGGTCGTGTCCATATCCGAGGTGGTTGAGGGTGGAGTGAGCGATATATTCACCTGGGAGCCCACGGGTGATAGGGTACGGCCAGACAACCCGTCGAGCATAGTCTCTGCTAGCCTTAGAGTCAGGGAGGCCGTCTCCAGGCTCCCCGACCTGGTGCTAGACCCGGAGAAGGAGCTTGAGGAGAGGAGCCTACTCCTGGAGAAGCTGGCTGGGAGCCCGCCGGCAACGTTCCACAACGCCATATCGAGGTTCTACCTCGAGAAGTATGGAAGAGTCTAGGGAGGGGGTGGTTAGGGGTTTGCGTCGTGGAGCCGTCCGTGTTTTGGCTAGGCGTTTGCACATAGCTCTCAACAGCGCTGCTGATCCTCTAGTGTCTGGCCCTAGGCTTGCGATGGTTAAGAGGTCTGCCATACTCTTGTCTCTGTTACTGGCCGCCTCCTCGCTAGCGGCCGCGGCTGCCTGGGCCTCAGGCATGGCTGGAGCCTGGGTCTCCATAGCGCTGGCTCTAGCCAGCCTGGCAGCAGCCCTACTCCCCTCCCTGTGGAGGGCCGTCTACTCCTCCCTCCTTGAGAGGGAGGCCCCCCTGGTTCTAGCATACATACTACCCTACTCGCCAGTGGCCCCCACAGTAGTCGACCTCATGCTTTCGACACTGAGGTCTAGGAGCTTGAGGTGGGTTAAGGAGGAGGCCATGCGGCTTAAAATGCTCCTAGACTTTGGTCTCGACCCTGAGAGGGCTGCCGCAGTTCTGGCCGAGACAACGCCCTCCAGAACCCTCAGGGGCCTGCTGGCCGACTATATTGCCGCCCAGAGGCTGGGCACGCCCAAGAGCAGGCTGTCGATGTCTATAGTCGAGTCCACGATATCAGCTGTAAAATCCCAGTGGGCTGGATATATGAAGACCTCTCAGGCTCTGGGCGAGATAGCTCTAACTGTCACAGCTGCATCCCTAATACTCGCACCCCTAGCCGCGATGACCTCGCCCCCCGCAGCCCAGGCCCTCGTTGCGGCTGCGGCAGTGTCCTCCCTAGCATTCTCAGCAGTGATAATTATGCTGAGGCCGCCGCTAGGCGACGGGAGGCAGAGCACCCCCCTATTCCTAGCCTCCTACGCAGCCCCTCCTGCGCTGTCCGCAACAGCATTCCTACTGGGAGTAGAGGCCTCCCTCGCACTCGGAGCTGTACTTATGGTTGTGCTCGAGGCCGCAAGCGCCGCCGCCTCGAGGAGGGAGGCTGCGGCCCTGGCCAGCCTAAGAGAGGCCGCCGCGAGAGCCAGGGTTGGCCTAGAGTTCGAGGAGAGCCTCAAGCGGTCTTCAGACGCTGCGGGGCCTATAGTCGAGGCTATACTAGACGCTGCCAGGATGGCGGGGAGGACTGGAGTCTCTAGAGCTTTAGACGCGATACACTCAACCATAGTAGAGGCCCGGAGCCTCGCTTCGGCAACGAGGCCTGCAGCCCTCCTGCTCGGAGCCGCCACCTCCCTAGCGCCAGCCGTCTCGATACTACTCCTAAGAGTAGTGGAGTCAGCCCAGTCATCGTGGGCTGGCTCCCCGCCCTTCTGGCAGCCCCCAGGCTATCAAGGCCTAGAGGCGGCTATAGTGGCTGTAGCGCCGCTAGTTACACTACCCGCGGCAGCACTCCACAGGCCTTGGCGGCCTAGCATAGCTTACTCCCTAGTAGCCCTAGCTGGCGTGGCAGCTGCAGGCGTGCTGGCGGGAGTCTTGATAGCTTAGGAGGGAGTAGGCTGGCTGCCACGTCACATAGAGCTGTCGGGCTCAGACTCCTCTATAAATCCTATAAGGACCTCGGTGTACTCGCTGGTCCTGAGGGGCTCCACTCCTGGCAGGTGCCTGGCGAGGTCCTGAGTCACCTTCCTCTCCTCGACAGCCCTCCTCACAGCAGACTCAATCAGAGTCTTGACCTCCCGCCACCCCATGAATTCCCCGACCAGGAGAGACGCGCTCAGTATCTCTGCTGTGGGGTTTATCAGGTCCTTGCCAGCGTACTTCGGGGCGGTTCCGTGTACTGGCTCGGCTACCGCTATACCGTCCCCCATGTTCATGCCCGCGGCCATCCCTATACCGCCGACTAGGGCGCTGGCGGCGTCGCTGATGTAGTCGCCGTTGAGGTTGGGGGCTACTATAACCTGGTAGTCCCATGGCCTGGTTATGATTTGCTGTAGCATGTTGTCTGCTATCCTATCGTTCACCAGTATCTTGCCCTCAGGCCTCGAGCCGCCGTACTCCTCGGCAACCTCCCTCTCAGTCACGACATAGTCCCTGAACCTCTCTAGAGCTAGCTCGTACGCCCACCTCATGAACGCGCCCTCAGTATACTTCATTATGTTGCCCTTATGCATTATAGTGACCACAGTATTCCCGTTCCTTATAGCCCACTCTAGGGCTCGGGCCATAAGCCTCTTAGTCGCGAACTCGCTTATCGGCTTCACCCCTATCCCCGAGTCGCTGCGTATCCTAATACCGAACTCCTTCAGCAGGAACTCCCTGACTTTCGCCGCCTCCGGGCTGTCGTGAGGCCACTCTATACCAGAGTAGACGTCCTCAGTGTTCTCCCTAAATATCACCATGTCAACCCTATCGGCGTACTTGTGGGGCGCTGGCTGGCCGTAGTACCTCACAGGCCTAATGTTGGCATAGAGGTCTAGAGCCTGCCTTATAGCGACGTTAAGGCTCCTATACCCCGTGCCCACCGGCGTCTCCAGCGGCCCCTTAAGCGCCAGCCTAGCCCTAGCTATCCCCTCGAGGGTGGCCTTAGGCAGCAGCTCACCACACTTATCGAGAGCCTCGCGGCCCGCTAGGAGCTCCCACCACACTATCCTCCTAGACCCGCCATACGCCTTCTTGACGGCTGCGTCGACAACCCTGATAGCGCTCTCAACAACCTCAGGACCCACACCATCGCCCCTGATGAACGCCACCACAGGGTTGTCTGGTATGCTGAGGGAGCCTCCCTCGAGGACTGCTAGGCTCCCGCCTGCAGGAGGCTTCAGGTCCTCAACGCTACAAGGAGGGCTAGCCACAGCATCACACCATGAAGTGGTATTGGGGTCGTGGCGGCGCTATTATCGCTAGCCCGGCGCCCCCCCGACTACCCTTCTGATGTTCTCCATATACGGCGGCTCTATAATCCCCCTCTCCGTTATGAATGAGGAGATGAGGTCTGGGGGGGTCACGTCGAAGCTTGGGTTGTAGACGTCTACCCCCTCCAGAGTTATCCTGACCACTCCAGACTCGCTGAATACAGTCCTAACCTCGTCCCCACCCCTCTCCTCAATAACTATGTCACCCGGCCCCGCGGCAGGCTGGAAGGTGCTTATCGGGGCGGCCACATAGAATGGCTTGCCAGCGTTCTTAGCCGCCAGGGCCACCTGAAGGGTTCCTATCTTGTTCGCCGTGTGCCCCGTGCCAACTATCCTGTCGGCACCCACTATAACCTTCCTCGCGATACCCCTAGCTAGCACCAGCCCTGCAGCGCTGTCCACAATAAGCTTGAAGGGGATTCCCTCCTTGCGTAGCTCCCACACGTTGAGCCTAGCACCCTGAAGAACCGGCCTGGTCTCCGTAGTAACTACACTCACACTCTTACCCTCCATCCAGGCATACCTTATCACCCCCAGCGCTGTCCCGAAACCTGCTGTCGCCAGGGCTCCTGTGTTGCAGTGTGTTAGAATAGTGTCGCCATCCTCTATGAGGCTAGACCCTATCCTCCCTATCTCCACATTACCCCTGACGTCCTCGACATAAATCCTGGCGGCCTCCTCGAACCCCGCCCTCACAGCCCTATCCACGCCGCCAGCCTCGAAACCCTCCTCTACAGCCCTGTAGACCCTGGCCAGAGCCCAGAAGAGGTTGTAGGCTGTGGGTCTTGTTGACTCGAGCACCCTCCTGGCCTCAGAGACCCTATCCATAAATTCTCCTCCAGCTCCTGAGGCCTCCAGCGCCGCCAGAGCCAGGGCGTAGCCGGCCGACACACCTATGGCCGGGGCACCCCTTATCTCCATGTCGACAATTGCCCTAGCTATCCTCCTGTAGTCGCTCGACCTCCGGTACTCCTCCCTGAACGGTATGAGCCTAGTATCCAGCCAGACGAACTCCATGCTGTCGAAGTCGAAGTACAGGGGCTTAACCCTAAGATAAGGCTCCAGGGCCTCGATCTCCCGAAGGACACCGCCTCCTACCACTCCCAACCCAGACACCGCCCGCTACACTCCAACATAGACCACACTATATTTCACTATGTTGGTCGGGAATGATATGCTAGTCACGAAAGGCTTGTGACGGCTCTAGCCTCGTAGTAGGTCACAAGCCCAGTCCTATCAACAACAGCCACTATAGGCGTGTGGCTATCCGCTATAGCCCCCCTACTCCACTCAACCAGCTCCCCCAAGCTGGCTGGATAGCCCTCGCTCAGCACCAGCACCTCATAGACCCTCCCCCCATGCACGTACACCAGAGTCCCCCTCCTCACCCCAGGTTTGGGCTTCCTACCCTTACGCCTAAGATCGAAGTATACCAGGGCCAAGTCTAGATGGGTTCCCGAGGCCGACAGGACCTCGAGAGCCGCAGCCCAGCCATGCGACCCAGCAACGCATATAAGGCCCCTGGAAGCCTGGAAGGCCGCCTCAAGAGGGTCCAGCTCGCCTCCCCTTAAATAGCCGTAGCCCTCTAGCTGGCCGCAGAAACCCCTATCAACACAGCTAGACAAGAGGACCCTGCCGCTCTCGACCCTAGCCTCAGCCCTACACCCCCTGCCGCCGGCATCATCCCTAGCCATGGGATCTTACAACCTCCGGCACGTCCAGGAGGCTAGAGACCCTAACCTTGGCCACACCATCAAGCTCCCCCCCATCATTGAATGCTATGGGGAGGGCTACAGCCTTCATAGCGCTAGCATCCCACCTGCTATCACCGACGTAAGCGACCTCCTCGAGCCCCACCCCCAGCTCCCCCGCTATCCTAGCAACAACCGGGGCCTTATCGACGCCCACCAACGGAGAGCCGCCGGGCACCAGGTAGCCGTTCTTATCAAAGAGGAGCCTGTTGGAAGCCCAGGCATCAGCCCCGAGCTCGTAAGCAACCCTCCTAACCAGGAGGTCTATACCGCTGCTAACCAGAGCCACACGCAGCCTCATACGCCTAAGCCTTCTAACAGCCTCATACGCCTCAGGCCTAACAGGCACCTCATCCAGTAGCCTCCTTAGCTCATCCCTATGTAGCCTCCCTCCCGAGGCCCTCACCCACAGCATAGTGTCTAGCCTCATCCACTCTAGATAGTCTATCCTGCCCTCCTCGAACAGCCTCATAACCTCCCTAGCCTCCCTCTCCACACCGAGCCGCCTGTGGATATACCCCCAGCTGCTCTTGATAGGCACCAGCACGCCGTCGACATCGAACACCACGAGCCTAATGGCAGGCAAAGGATTCGCACCCTTCACGGCTAGCCCAGGCCAGCATGCCTGGAGAACTCGGTGACCACTATGCTGAGCAGCCTCCCCCCCTTGGAGTTCACTATTATGTTGTCCGATATCAAAACGCTCTCCTCCGGCTCCCCGTCCTCAAAGTTTATATAGAGCGTGTCCGTGTTCCTATCATACTCGACCCACATCGACGAAACGTCGACCACTAGCTCGCCGGGAGCGTCTCGCCCCTCCAAACATACACACCCAAAGGCCTATGACTGGAGGCCGCCGCCTATAGATATCGCCTCAAAACAACAATTCATGATATGTGGGTTGGTGGAGGGCTTGCTCGCGGGAGTCATAAGCGACACACACGACAACATGGCCCTCGCAAGGAGGGCGGCCAGCCTATTCAGGGATGCGGGGGTCGACGTTGTAATCCATCTAGGCGACGTTATAGCCCCATTCACCCTCTCAGCACTAATCAGCGAGATCCCAGGCATCAAGACCTACCTGGTGTTCGGCAACAACGACGGCGAGAGGAGAGGGCTAGCGGCGGTTATGGCCGCTGGCGGCGGCGAGGCGCTAGAACCCCCAGCACAGCTCAGCCTGGCTGGCAGGAGGCTGCTACTACTACACGGGTTCGGAGGGCCTGAGGAGACTGTGGAGATAGTCGACGCCCTAGCATCCGGCGGCAGGTGGGATGCAGTACTCTACGGGCACACCCACGAAGCTAGAGTGGACTACATCAAGGGGAGGCTCATACTCAACCCCGGGGACGGTGGGGGCGTTCTCAACAAGCCCACAGCAGCGCTGCTAGACCTCGAGTCCCTTAGGGCGAGGCTGGTGAGCCTTGAGGGTTAGCCTAGGGCCCCTCAACAAGGTCATGAGAATACTGGCCCTGGGGAGCAGCGAAGCCGCAGGGATACTGCTAGGCGCCAAGCGGGGAGGCCTCACAGAAGTCTACGCAGTCTACATAACCGACAACATCAAGAACAGCCCTGTAGAGTTCGAGTCGGACCCCTGGCAGGTTGTCCAGGCCCACAGGGCATCCGAGAACCTGGGCGTTGAGGTAGTAGGCATCTTCCACACCCACACCTCATGCCCAGCAGAGCCTAGTAGGAAAGACTTGGAGGGGATGGCGCGCTGGCCATACCTGTGGGTCATATCCTGCCCTGGAGAGGTTAGGGCTTGGGAGCCACTCGAGGATGGAGGCGTCAGAGAGCTGCCTATAGGCTAGGCTGCCCCAGCCTACTACTCCCCTTGCTTCACCTCCTCTTCCTCTACAATCTTCCTCCCCGCAACAGCCTGGTCTATGCTATGCACTATGCATCCAAGCTCCTCTAGCTTCCGCTCGACAACACTATAGTCTATGTCACTCCCCTCTATTGTCATAGTCAGGGTTACTGTCTCTACGTCTATCTCCTTAACAGTTATGTTAACCCCCTCTATCCCAGGCAGGGACGCCACCTCCCTGCTCACATCGATTATCGAGGGGCCACGTATGGGTTTGAGGACGTCTAGGACTACCTTCCTGAGAGGCGCTGGCAACCCCTATCGCGACCTCCACTAATCCTAATACCATCTAGGGGAACCGTTGGCTATATACCATTGCCAAACCCCCATAATCATCTTCACCTCATCCTGGCCCCAGCCCTAACAAGGGCCTCCCTAAACTCCCCCGGAACCTCTACAGCCTCAAATCTCTCCACATCAACTGCAACAGTAACTATAGTGCACTCGGCCGACAGCTCTCCGTGCGTCTCGTTCCAAACCTCAAACCTATAGGTTATACTCTTCCCCCCAACCACGACATCCACAATGTCAACCCTAAAATCGTCATGGACGTGAAGGGGATACCGGTAGGTGCACTCAGCCCTAACCCTAGGGAACATCACCCCCCGCTTAAGCACATCGTGGAAAGCCTCGCCACCAGCCACCCTCCTATAGAAGTCCTCCTCAGCCCACTCGCACAATTTGAAAAACGTGCTAAAGTGGGCTATCCGGGCAGCGTCAGTCTCGCTCCAGAACACCGTACCCCTAAACGAGTGTATCGCAGCCACACCCCGGCACCCCAAGGCTTGAGGAGGCTACTCGAGCCATTAACCTTAGAGGATCCATGTAGATCTACAATCACCTGCAACACAAACCAATCAAGGGAAGCCCTCAAGCAATACATCAGCTCCCCGGCATTCGCATGCCGCGAACGCGTATACGTTAAAAGCCCTAGACACGATCTATAGGTGTATCCGGGTGGGCCGGTAGCTCAGCCTGGAAGAGCGCCCGGTTGGCATCCGGGAGGCCCCGGGTTCAAATCCCGGCCGGTCCACCAACTCCAACCCCCATAATCCTCAGGGTAGACGTCATGAACAGCTACTGCATACTAGGCCTTGGGGCCGTTGGCAGCATCATAGGCCTACATGTATTCAGAGCCACGGGCCAGCCCCCGATAGCCGTAATCAGGAGTGGCAGTCTCTATCCTGCCAGAGTGTTCCTGGAGGGCGTCATAACCGCCTCATACCCTATACAGCCATATAGAGGCAGGCCTCCAAACACTTGCAGGCTCACCATAGTGGCTACGAAGGCCTACGACGCTCCCTCAGCAGTAGAAAAGGCTTCAAGCTGGTCCGAGATGGTTGCAGTGGCTGGCAATGGGTGGGGGGGCTACGAACGGGCGGTTGAATTGGGTCTTAATGCAGCAGCTATAGTGACGGATTACGGAGCAGCCCGACTCGCGCCTAGGCTTGTGAGGGTGACTGGCCGGGGCGGCTTCGTAGTAGGCTCTAGAGGCCGGCCCTCGAATGCCGCCGTGGAGGCTCACCTAGTGCTGTCTAGGGGCGGGGCTAGATCTATACTAGCATGGGATATAGAGGGGTGGAGGTGGCTTAAGGCCTCTGCAAACGCCGGCATCAACCCAGTGACAGCGTTGCTAGGAGTGCGCAACGGGTTCATACTAGAGGATAGCGACGCCTGGAGGCTCGCGTCGAGGGCTGCCTTGGAGGTTGAGGAGGTGGCCAAGGCCTTAGGCGTCGAGCTACCCCTGGGAGCTGTATCGTATCTTCGCAGCGTCGCCCTGGCAACATACGACAACCTATCATCAACGCTCCAGGACCTAGAGGCGTGCAGGAGAGTTGAGGCAGAGGAGATCCTAGGCTACGTGGTTGAGTCTGGGGCGAGGGCTGGAGTCAGGCCGGCGACTGTAGAGGCCCTCTACCGGCTACTCAAGTCGGCGTGGAGGGCCCGCTGTAGGGCTTCTAGGAGCCGCATTAAATCCGCGGGCCTCCAGCATTCTAGGCTAGGGTGAGCCAGTTTTGAGTGATAAGATTACCGCAGTCAAGCTGTCTAGAATGAAGGGGTCCAACCGTATAGTAGCTGTTACAGCCTACGATTATCCCACAGCCAAGATCGCGGACGAGGCTGGCGTCGACGCCATCCTAGTCGGCGACAGCCTAGGCATGGTGGTTCTAGGCCTCGACACAACCCTACCCGTGAGCCTCGAGGACATGGTTAGGCATACTGCAGCTGTTGCTAGGGCAAAGCCCAGAGCACTAATAGTTGCTGACATGCCGTTCGGCTCCTACGAGTCTAGCCTAAGCCAGGCCGTTTCTAGCGCGATAGCCCTGGCCAAGGCTGGGGGCGAGGCGGTGAAGCTGGAGGGAGGCAGCGAGTACTCGGACAGGGTTAGGGCTATAGTCGATGCCGGCATACCAGTCATGGGGCACCTAGGCTTAACTCCGCAGAGGGTCCACAGGCTGGGCGGTTACAAGCCGCAGGCTAGGAGGGCTGCTGAGGCCAGGAGCCTCCTGCTAGACGCCGAAGCCCTAGCCGAGGCTGGAGTGTTCAGTATAGTGCTCGAGTTCGTCTCTGAGGAGGCCGCAGATCTTGTTACGCGGAGGACTCCAGTACCCACTATATGCATAGGGAGCGGGAGGAGGTGCGACGGCCAGATACTAGTGTTCCACGACGTCGTGGGTCTGACCAGCAGGCCCCCGCCCTTCGCTAAGAGGTACGCAGATGCGTGGAGCCTCATGAGGGGGGCCATCGAGGCGTATGCTAGGGAGGTGAGGGAGGGGGCCTTCCCCTCCGAGGAGCACGTAGTAAGGTCTAAGGAGAGGATCCAGCTGTAGGCGGGTCCGTCAAGGCTGAAGTCCCCACAGCCCCCGGGTGGAGGGCTTAGTGTCGCCTGGGCTCGTCACCCCCGCCGTATAAAGAGTACAGCTCTATCGGGGCTATGATATTTTAGAGCCTGCCTGGCTAAAACGCTGGACCTGGTGTCACGCGGTGGGCGACGCCGGGATAGTAGAGTTCGAGGACTTCGCCAAGCTAGACCTGAGGGTTGGAAGGGTTGTCAAGGCTGAGAGGCTCCCACACAGCAAGAAGCTGCTGAAGCTTGTGGTAGATCTCGGGGGGGAGGAGAGGCAGGTCCTCGCAGGTATCGCCAAGTGGTACGAGCCCGAGGACCTCGTAGGGAAGCTGGTAGTTGTAGTGGCGAATCTAAAGCCTAAGAGGATGGCGGGTGAAGTGAGCCAGGGCATGGTCCTGGCGGCACCCTGCGGCGACGGGGAGAAGCCGGTCCTCCTGACGGTAGAGGAGCCAGTGCCGCCTGGCTCTAAAGTGTGCTAGCCTGCCTGAAGGGCCTCGGCTATCCTCCTAACACCCTCTCTAATCCTTTCTGGAGTCTCAGTAGCGAAGCTGAGCCTTAGAAGGCTATCCCCACTAGGGCCGAAGTAGGCTCCAGGGACTACGGCTACCGACTTCTCCTCCAGCAGCCTCACCGCTAGCCCCTCGGAGTCTAGCCCAGCCCTAGCTAGGTAGTGCCCCAGGTCTGCTGCTATGAACATGGAGCCTCCTGGCCTCGCGAACCTGGCTTCCGGCAACAGCTCCTCAAGTGCTGAGGCCATGGCCTCCATCCTAGTCCTGAGGAACAGCCTAGAGCTCTCAAGATGTTCAAGCCTCAGCCTCCTGTCCCTCAGGTACTCTAGCACCGCTATCTGAGCGAAGCTGGGAGGGCAGTAGACTAGCTCCTCAGACACCATCCTCACCTTGCCGATAATCCATTCAGGGCCGTAAACGTAGCCCAGCCTCCACCCTGGGAACCCGGGGTCCTTGCTAAACGTGTTAACCGATATAGTGTTGTCGGGGGCCAGCTTGTACATGTACACGTGCTCGCCCTCGAAGACCAGCGTCTTGTAGGCCTCATCATAAACTATCCACAAACCCCTATCCACAGCGAGGTCCGCAAGGAGCCTGGCTGTACCCCAGGATATCAGCCTCCCAGTAGGGTTGTCTGGCGACACTACAACCATCGCCTTAACCCTACCCCCAGACACTGCCTCCTTGAGCTCCTCCTCAGCGGGCTGGAAACCCGCCTCCATAGGCGCCCTAACCCACCTAACACCGCCCCCCAGATACTCCACTATAGGCTTGTATCCGAAGTAGGTGGGGTCCATCAACACTACCTCGTCGCCGGGCTCGAGTATTGCTGAGAGCGCCGCGAACATCGCCTCTTGACCCCCAGCGGTGAGGACGACCTGATCGGGCGACACGCTGGGGCCCCCGAGGAGCCTCAGGTCCTCGGCCACCGCCTCCCTGACATCACCGTAGCCGGGAGTGGGCGTGTAGGAGTAGAGCCTCTTCAAACCATCATCCAGAAGCAGGCTGGCAAGCCTCTCCCTAAGCCCCCGGGGCGGTAGGAATCCTGGCTGGCCTGTAGAGAGAAGTATTACGTCCCTGCCCTCCCTAGCCAGCCTCTCCCTAACAGCGTCGATCTTCCTCGTGGGGCTCCCTGTTATGAGGTCTACCCTAGCGTTGTAGCCTAGAGGCACTACGAGGACACCAATAGGGGTTTGGAGGGCAGGGGATAAATAACCTGCCTGCACCAGGCGTAGGGGGGCTACACGGCTATCCTCAGCCTAACACCCTCTAGCCTTATAGGGGTGTATGGCACGCCAGTCCCGCTGTAGAACTTGCTGAACCACTCGTAGTAGTGGAGCCTGGCCGAGTGGGCGAATGCTAGCAGCCCCTCCATCCCTGCTATAGCCAGGTTGCCCGCTATGTATATGAGTGCAGCCGCAACATCCATGACAAGCCCCCCCTCCATCAACATCTTAGCTATTATAGCCAGCACCATGTTCAGGCTTGAGTGGGCTAGCGCTAGAGCCATAATCCTGAGGAAGCTGGGCAGGTTCCCCACCAGCATTATGAGGGACTCGTATGCCTCTAGGAAGCTGTTGCCTAGTGCAGATAGGGGGTTGTGGCCCTCCAACGCTGCTATCACGGGCCCGGCTACCAGCATCCACACAACCCCTAGGAGGAGGCCTGCTAGGACGAGCTTCGGGAATAGGCCTCCCGCACCCAGCTCTACGAAGGCGCTCTTAACCACAGCGCCCCCCTTGCCAGCATCCATGTAGACTATGAAGGGTGCCCCCACCGAGGCGAACATTATGAAGCGCGGCAGCTTTGACTCTACGAGGTCCACCACGTCCCTCCTTATTATCGCGTTAACCACGCCTAGGAACGTACCGAAGGTTAGCATGAAAGCGCCTATGAAGACGCTGACGTTGACCGCTCTCATCATCAGGACGGCCACCAGCTCCTCCTCGCCGTGCTCTATAGCGTATGTGGGGAGAGCGTAGGGCGGGGTCTCCAGCCCCAGCGAGTACCATAGCTTCGATAGACCTATGATCTCTGAGAAGAGGGGGCCGAAAGCCTCCGCAGCCAGTATGCCCGATATTATGCTGGCGAACCCCATGACTCCTATCACATACGCCCAATCCCTGCTAATCCTGCTCATGTAGAATAGGGCGAAGAGCACCACCAGCAAGCCCTGCCCTGCGTCGGGGAACATCAGGGCGAAGGTCAGAGGTAGGGTAACAGCCAGGAACACTGTAGGCACTATCTCGCTCGGCGATGGATGGCCGTAAAGCTCCACGACCCTCGAGAAGGGCTTCAGGAATGATGGGATGTCGACCTTGCTGGGGACCTCGCCCTCACCCCTCCTAACCCCCAGGCTGGCTACGATTGCGGAGCCGTCCGTCGCCTCCCTAGCAATCCTCCTTAGCCTCTTAGCGTCCCTTACGTCGACGAACCCCCTAACGATCCTCACACTCCCCCTCCTGAGCGTGCTGGCCAGGAACTTGAATATGGATGAGAAGGCGTCCATAACCGTGTAGAACAGCCTCAGGTCCTCCAGCCTAGCCCTAGCCGCCTCCTCCACCCTACCCATCTCAGCGACAACCCTAGACTTCTCCTCCCTCACAGCATCGAGAGCCTCTCTAGGGCTCCCAGGCAGGCCCTCCGGCGGCGTGTAGGGCGTGAGCCCTAGAGCCACGATCCTGTGGGATAGTCCTGCCAGCCTGCCGCGGGGCAGGGCTACAGCTGCCACCAGCGTACCCTCCCGCTCGTCAACAGCGACAACACCCCCCGCCTTAACGACTATCTCAGCCAGCCTCTCTGCAACCCCCTCCCTCGCCAGCCCGTAATAGATGGCGAAGTCTAGGGCGTCGCTGCCGTATAGGGAGGCCACGTCGACTCCCACATAAGAGACTGGCTGGAGCCTGGCCTCAGCCTCCAGCAGCTCCTTCAGCCTAGACTCTAGCCTAGAGTACTCCTCCGCCAGCCCCGAATAGTAGTCCTCCACCCCCTTGAACTCCTCCACATACCTAGCGAAGCTCTCAGCCCAACCCCCAACCTCTATCTCTACACCCGACACCCTCTCAGGCTCGACGCCTGCAAGAGAGAAGAACTGGCGAGCCCTAGACACCTTCTCCCCGGCCTGCGTCTGGAGCTGTCGGTACCCCCTCTCTATAGCCCCCCCAACGCCCTCGGGAGGCTCGTCCACGTGGAATAAACCCTCCATAGCCAGCCTAGCTATAAGCCTGTCGTAGTGCTGCTGCGGGACCGCCAGCACCACCTCCTCTAGCCGTCTCGGCACCAACACTATAGGCCTACCTCCCTAAACCCCCGGGAGGTGGGTGGCGTTGGAGGCTAAAGACGTTAGCGCCGCCTCTCCTGTAAGTATCCCTCGCGCCGGAAGCCCTCTACCCTCTACTCCCGGACTATATTAGCTGTACACTATCCATCGTTAGATTATGGTGTATAGACTTGATCACCATACTAGGAGCCGGCAAGGTGGGTATGGCTGCCGCCGTCATGCTCATGATGCGTGGGATAGACGACCTGCTCCTGATAGCCAGGACTCCCGGCAAGCCTCAGGGAGAGGCCCTCGACCTGGCTCATGCTGCGGCCGAGCTGGGGATTGACGTCGACATAGTGGGGAGCAACAGCTACGAGGACATGAGGGGCAGCGATATAGTCCTGGTGACAGCAGGCATGGGCAGGAAGCCGGGCATGACCAGGGAGCAGCTGCTGGAGGCTAACGCTAAGACTATGGCCGACCTCGCCGAGAAGGTGAGGACCTACGCTAAGGACTCTATAGTTGTTATAACCACCAACCCCGTTGACGCCATGACCTATGTGATGTATAAGAAGACAGGGTTCCCCAGGGAGAGGGTGCTGGGTTTCAGCGGGATACTGGACTCAGCCAGGATGTCATACTACATCTCCAAAAAGCTGGGGGTCAGCCCCTCAAGCGTTAACTCTATAGTCCTCGGCATGCACGGCCAGAAGATGTTCCCCGTCCCTAGGCTCTCAAGCGTCGGCGGCATGCCCCTCGAGAAACTCCTCAGCAAGGATGATATAGAAGAGGTGGTAGCCGAGACTGTCAACGCCGGCGCTAGGATTACTGAGCTTAGGGGCTACAGCAGCAACTACGGCCCCGCCGCAGGCCTCGTAATAACGGTGGAGGCCATAAGGAGGGACGCCAAGAGAGTCTACCCCTTCAGCGTCTACCTGCAGGGCGAGTACGGCTATGAGGACATAGTGGCGGAGGTCCCGGTAGTCATCGGCAAGGGTGGCGCCGAGAAGGTTCTAGAGCTCCCTCTAACGGAGGACGAGAAGAGGAGGCTAGACGAGGCTGTGGAGGCGGTTAGAAGGCTGGTTAACATCCTCCCCGAGGACCTCAGATCGTAAAGCCGGGATAACTCCATCCACCTATATTCTCCTTGCTTTCGGCGACCTTAGGAGGGCTAGAGGTAGCAAGCCGGAGGCCGCGACCCCAGCTATTGCTATAGATAGCCATAGCCTAACACCTCCAGCATCCATAACTGGCCCCGCCACTAGAGTGCCGAAGACCCAGCCCAGGTTGAACGCCGTCCCGTAAAAGCTGGAGGCGGTGTACCTGATCTCTGGCGGGGATAGAGACACTATTATTATGTTACCTGAGACCACTGTAGAAGCGTAGAACACTCCCAGCAGGGCCTGGGCAGCAACAAGGTCGGGGAGGCCGTCCGCCATGAGGTAGATGGCGAAGGGTATTGCCGTCCCGGAGAGGCCAGCGGAGTATGCTATTACAGCGAAGCCCCGAAGCACCCTCGAGAGAGCAACGCTAGCAGCACCCTGGACGGCGGGGTTAACAGCTAGAGCCAGCCCGGTAGCTAGGTACGAGACACCTACAATCTTGTTAAATATGATGGCTATCACGCTGAACACGCCGCTAGCAAAGAAGTTCCTAACAGCTATCCCAGCCATAGCGACCGCAACCTCCCTAGGCACCCTCCTCAGAGCCTCGAGAACACCTAGCCCCTCGGGAGGCGGGGGAGGAGGCCAAACCAGGGGGGCTAGAGTAGAGGCGAGGGCGACGAGGCCAGAGGCGTAGAAGAGGGGCGGGAATCCCACCCACTCCACTAGAGCCCCTGAGAGGGCTGCGGCCGACGCCATCCCCAGCCCCGAGAAGAGGGCTGTGATCCCGACACCACGCCTAACACCCTCCAGCAGGGATAGGCTCCCGAGGGCTATGGGGAGGCCTACGGCGAGCCCGGCACCCTGGAGTCCCCGCAGCGCTAGAACCACCGCGGGGTCGCTGAAGCTAGGCATCAGGAATGAGGTGGCGGCTACCACGGCCATACCAGCAGAGAGAACAAGGCCGGGCCTCCGGGTGGCGTCCGACACGAGGCCAGCCGCGGGCGTGGCCACAATGACTGCTAGGAAGTATATCGTAGCCAGCAGGGCTATCTCCGTGTAGCCCCACCCAGCCTCCCTAGCGTAGAGTGGAAGCCAGAACCCTATCGACCCAACGTTGTAGAAGTAGGCGTAGGCCGGCAGCGCCGACACGACGACCATCAACAGCCTAGAAGCCAACTCCCGCCCCAACACTAGCCCAGCCTATACAGCGGGTTAAATCTACTCCAAGAACAGCACCATCATGGTGGTCTCCTGTGGAGAGGTTGAGCGAGAGGCTAAAGAGCGACGTCATGCATGTCTGGCGCCTCCTCCCCTCACACCCATTCGTCAAAGCCCTGTACAGTGGGGATCTACCGCTAGATAAGTTCAAATTCTATGCAGTCCAAGACTATAACTACCTCGTAGGCCTGGTGAGGAGCCTAGCCATAGCCGCCTCCAAGGCCGGAAGCCTCAAAGTAGCCAGGCTCGCGCTTGAGCATGCAAACTTCCTGGCCTCCACAGAGATGGCCAACTACGAGAGAATGCTCTCCAAGCTAGGTCTCAGCCTCGAGGAGGTGGTGAGAGAGGAGCCAGCCCCAACGAACGAGGCATACGTGAACTTCATGATAGCCACGTGCAGCCTAGGCACCGCCCTCGAGTGCCTAGTAGCACTTCTACCGTGCTACTGGAGCTACAGGGAGATCGCCCTAGAGAACTCTAGGCTGCTGGAGTACAATAACGTGGAACTATACAGGGAGTGGGCCTCGGTATACCTGAGCGGCGACTATGGAGAGGCGGTAGAGGACTACAGGAGGGCTGTTGACAGGCTCTGGGACGAGGAACCCTACAACTATTCTAGGGTGTTGAATATCTTCAGGAGAGCGGCTCGATACGAGTACATGTTCTGGGATATGGCGTGGAGGATGGAGAAGTGGCCAGTATAGCCTGGAGCCCCCCACCCGGGTCCGCGTGGTAGTGTTGGTGCGGGGGGTGGGATTTGAACCCACGCCGGCCTACGCCAACGGGTCTTGAGCCCGCCCCCTTCGCCCTGGCTCGGGCACCCCCGCACCCGCAACTATATTAGAATCCCGCCGGGAGGGTTATCCCTTTCCCGGCGGAAGGCCTAGAGCCCTCCTCACCCTCGAGACATAGTCCTTAACCAGACTTCCCCGGCACTCGCAGATCCCCATTCTCCCCAGGGCCTCGCAGCTGGGGACCTGGTAGCGGGTTGGCTCGAGCCTGGAGTAGGCCCACGCTACACCCCGAGCTGACTCTCCTAGGGATGGCCTTAGAATCTCCTCTATGGCTTGTGGCGGGGCCCTTATGGAAGCCATGAACGACAACAACAGGTACATCTCTCCCCACGTGAGTGCTTCGCCTCTAGAGGCCTTAGAGACTATCCTGGAGATGCATGGTGGTAGAGCCTCCACCACTATGGGGGCGCCACCCTCGACCATAACCCCCAGCATGCTAGAGTAGTCCTCTATGAGCATCGACTCTAGGATTGCTGCCTCCCCAGCCCTGGCCTCGACTGCCATTCTAGCCGCAGCGACAGCCGCCTCCCTAAGCCTAGAGTCACCCATATATACGAAGCCGTCCATAACCATCTGGTTAGGCATCCTCAATTCAGCACTACCGCTATATGCAGATAGCTTAAGGAAGCTCGACACACCCATCCTCCAGCCCAGAGAGAGGCGGACAATCCTACCCCTATCCTCCACCCACGGAACCTCTAGGAGGCGCCTCTCAACCGGGAACCCGGCTGCCGCGAGGACCTCAGCGATAACATCCGGGGGCTCGCGCTTCAACAACACCACAGCCCTAGAGGCCTCGCCCTCGACGACCTTGCGGAGGGCTCTAGGGCCAGCCCTGGCAGCTATTGATAGTGACAGTGCGAAGCTAGCCAACTCCTCCTCAAGGCTGGAGCCAAAGGGGTAGCCTAGCCATCCCTCTACGGCTGCAACAGCCCTCCTAAACCCGAGCCTAACTAGGTCCTCGTCACCCGCCAGGAGGTCTAGAGAGGCCTCGCCATAACCCCCCACAACAATCCCAGCAATCCTCCCCAGAGGCAGTAGGAACGGGTACTTCTTAGCCAGCACCCCTAGGCACAACCCCCGAAGACAACATACAAGCCCCAACAGCGAATATAGTGGATATGGGGCTGGCGGCTCCAGCCGGCGGCCACGGCCCCGCAAGAGGGGCTGAGGAAACTCCGCCCTCCCCGCGGCAGCCGGGCCCCGCAAGGGGGCGCGGGTGACACCCGCGGCAACGGCACAGAAACGGCACGGCCCCAGGGTGTGTCTATGAAGCCGATAGGCCTCCCGGGCGACCGGTGGGCAGCAAACGGCAGAGGAACCCTGGGGATGCGGTGAAACGGCCGTCCCCGGCGGAGCAAGGCCCTCCAGGCTGTGAGGCGCCGCGCGATGCCTGGGGGTGGATCCGCATAGCCAGATGCCGCCGCAGTACAGAAGGCGGGTTATGGCTGGGGCCGCTGGCCTATATCCACCTCTTTGTTAACCCCCCGGTTAAGACCCCTCGGTTTCCTGTGGAAAGCCCAAGATATACGCCCTAGCTCCCGCGGACCCCTCATGTTCTCGTGGAGCTATGGTAGCACTCTTTATGATGTATTGGAGTTCTTTGTCCATAGAAAGTTTTTGTATCATATTTTTGTATCATATAGCTTCTAAATTGCGGGGTAAGCCAAAGGAATAGAGAGAGTCCACAGGAAACTGGGGGGTGGCAGCGCTAGCTTTCGAAGACTCCTACAACATATAGGGTTATTTATAAGGACCCCTCGGTTTCCTGTGGAGGCTATTCTGGCTTCAGATCTCTCTTTTGATATACCTAGAGTCGCCACGCTCTATTCTTGGAATTGGTAGACAGGTGTGGCTGATTGCCCTGCGATTCTAAGGTCGAGGCTGCGCGTGGAGCTATGGAGCTGTTGAGGAGGCTCGGCGTCTCTGGTGTGGCAGGTCTTGGAAGCGGGTCTACCCTGCTGGAGTTTCTAAGGCTGTTCTCGGGGGAGCTCAGAGAGCTCTTCGACCTAGTGGTGCCTAGCAGCATTGAGACAGGCCTTGAGGCGGCTTCTCTAGGATTGGTTGTAGGAGACCCCCGTGTCTACCGGGGGGTTGACGTATATATAGACGGGGCGGACGAGGTGCAGCCTAAGACTGGTAATATGGTGAAGGGGGGTGGTGGTGCCTTGCTGGGGGAGAAGATGCTCTGTAGGTCCTCAAAGCTGAACATATTCATAGTCGGCGAGGAGAAGCTGGTGGATTCCCTGGGGAGCAGGACACCAATCCCCCTAGAGGTGGAGCCCGGCTACCTTGCCATGGCTCTCGAGTCCCTCGAGGCTCTCGGCCTCAACCCCAGAGTCAGGACCTCGGGAGGGAAGAGGGGGCCGGTGGTTAGCGACTGGGGCGGCGTGATAGTGGACCTCCACGTAGGACCGCTAGAGGATCCCGGCCGGCTGGAGTCCCTCCTCCGCTCAGCCCCTGGAGTAAGGGAGTCAGGCCTCTTCCTAGGCCTGGCCGACTACGTGGTAGTCGGGCTTAGGAGCTGCGGCCACCTAGTCCTAGGGCCGTACAGGAGGGAGGCTAGGGATTGAGGGACGCGTGTCCAGCCTACATGGAGCTGAGGGAAGACGAGGTCCTCGGCTCTAGCATGAGGTATGTGAGGGTCGACCACGGCTCCAG
>WANT01000042.1 GCA_015521685.1 Aeropyrum sp. | reverse complement strand
ATTATGTATAAAGGCGTGATAATCAGACCTGCAAAGAGTTCGGCTGGGATCTACGGTCTTGGATGCCGATATATTCTACACATGGCTTTGTGATGGTTTTGTGGGGTTTGTGGCGGGCCCGCTGGGATTTCTAGCCCGGGACTACGCGGCTCCGCTGACCAAGGCAATAAAAACCCATGTTGCATAATATCACCATAAGATGCAAAATACGAGAAGACGGAAAAAGCCTTAGAGTCCCTATCATCCACAAGTAAAGATGGGGAACACAGTTGTCAAGATTAGTCAGAGTCAGGTATGAGAAGGGAGTGCTTAGGCCGCTAGAGCCCTTAGATCTAAGAGAGGGTGAGGAGAGAATATTAGTGCTTGTTCCTGTTGGTGAAGAGAGGAGGAAGATTCTGCGAAAGTACCGTGGCATGCTGGGTAAGGCTAGTGAGGACGAGATAGAGGAGCTACTAGCCGAGGCAGAGTGGGAGCCCCTATGAGGGAATATGTCTTTGTAGATTCTAACGTATTCATCCAGCTACTCTACGAGGGAGTTAGAGCCTCAGAAGCAGAAGAACTCCTCGATAAATATCCACAATTAATGACGAGTATTGGTGTCATTGAAGAGGTACTTCACTTCATTATAAGAAGAGATGCAATGAAAAAGTATGATATAAGGAGAGCTTATGACCTTAAGAGATTCATTAGAAGCAAAGGTATAGCCTTCGCGAGAGGAAGTCTAAGATAAGTTTGTTTAGATGCTAGAAGAATACATGTAAATGTAGTAGCAGATGCTGAAGCGCAACCAAGTCAGATAGTTAACACAATGGACAACTATAAACTAGCCTCTAACGTGCAAACACTATAGTATAGACACCATTCTAACCTTCGACGATGACTTCAAGAGCATACCTTGGCTAAAAGTCATACCCTAAGATGGTAGGAAATCCTAGTTCTATATAACTGGCCTACTTATAGTTATAAATTGAGGAACCTATTATCGGGACTTGATGTACTGAATTAAGTATTACGATAATGATGCGTGGATGAGATACTTTAGTATTAATTAAGCAGAGCTTTATAAGAGTGTAAAGGGTCTATTAGTTTTAAGGGAATAGTCGTACAGAATTTTGACAACTGGCTATAAGGGCAATAGGCGCCGCCCTAACCGAGTCGAGGATTCCTTCCTTCTAACCCCTATGCCTCGCCTCCCGCGGTGATGACCTCTAGATTTTCAGCGGCTGCCGCTTCTGCGAGCCTCTTGTCGGCTGTAACCAGGTGCTTGCAGTTTGCATGGCGAGCTGAGGCTATCTGTAAGGCATCCGCGCTGTATATGTGGTGTTTCAGCACGAGGTTAGTGGTCTCGTGGATCAAGGTGGGGGATATTGGCACCAGCTTCAACCTCAGGAGTCCTGCTAGGGTGCGGGATTCGCGTAGGAGGGACTCCAGCAGGTGCCGGGCGCTGGGGCCTCCTCTCCTCTCATACTTATCGAAGACTACCACCGCCTCTGTTATGTTCCAGTAGGAGGCGACTATGACTGCCACCCCTCTGTAGGCCCTGGTATAGATCCCGTCAACTACCTCGCTACCCGGCTCCTTAACGTAGCGTTTCACGAGAGCGCTGGTGTCCAGGTAGTAGCATTCACTGCCTGCTGAGTTCATGGAGTATCCTCTCCTCCCGGGATCCCCTAGCCTCTCTAACGGCCTGGGCTGCATTGAAGCCCTCGGGCCGCCGACTCGGGATTCCATCCTCGGAGGTCGGCTCCAGCCTCTCTACGCCTAGACTAGCAGCGAGCTTTTCGAGCCACCGCGATGTCGCTAGGCTCTCCAGGTACTCTTCGACAAGGCCACTGAGACTTTTACCCTCGAGACTGGCTACGACTTTAGCTTCCCTGAGAACCTCCTCCTCGATGCTCAGAGTCACTTTCCTTTTCCCCACGACACACTCCCATACGTATATACGTATTCACGTACTAATAAGCCTTTTCGACCCACTCCCTAGAAGGCCCCGAGGCACTTCTAAAAGTCCCTAACCCGTCTATGGCTGCGGCATCTTCGAGGAGGAGCTAAACGAGCTAACCACGTTACTAAAGGACGCGAAAGTGACTGTATCAGAAGATAAAGCAGCTCTTAAAGAACTCATTGATGTAGCTAGGGAAGTATCGCTTGCTACCCGCAGACGCTCTAATAGACTAGACATGCAAACACTACGGTATAGGGAGGATCCT
>WANT01000041.1 GCA_015521685.1 Aeropyrum sp. | reverse complement strand
TCACGGGACGGTAGTATTCTTTCAAATCTATAAGATAGATTCCAATATCTATTATAGCATTGGCTGGTGTGCTTGGTGCTGGTGCAACTTTCAAATCTATAAGATAGATTCATGCTACTCCCGCCCCCGAGCCTGGTGCCAGCCGTGGGTGCTTTCAAATCTATAAGATAGATTCCTGCCCATGTTCACAGGCGATAGTGATATAGGGTTTCTCTTTCAAATCTATAAGATAGATTCCAGCAGTCAGAAAAATAACACTACAAGGCGTAACCATAGCGGGCTTTCAAATCTATAAGATAGATTCCGCTTCACACCCAATAAACCTCTTACTCGCCCACAAGTATATGGCTTTCAAATCTATAAGATAGATTCCTAGGAAGGCCAGGGTTAGGGTGCGTAAGAAGAGGCGTGAGGAGTATCTTTCAAATCTATAAGATAGATTCCTAAACTCTGCTAGTATTGCTATATGGGCACTTCGAAGTCTGTGCTTTCAAATCTATAAGATAGATTCGTGGAAGGATACCAGCCAGACTGGGGAGGACCCGACGCAGTACACTTTCAAATCTATAAGATAGATTCTGCACATGGTTTTGTTGGTGCGCGTGGAAACTCCGGGGGCCCATACAAATTCTATACATTAGATTCTTCCCTGAAAGCCCCCCTTCCTGACTCGTTATATGGGGGGTCCCACCAAACCTAATAAACCTTACCAAACCAAGAAGCATAAATATACCTCGACCCTCAGTCTAGGTCGGTTTTTGTTTAAGTATTGTCTTCCCTTGTTTAGTAAGGTAGATTTGAGGGTTTGCCTGGTGGTAATATTTGTTGTGTTGGCGTTGTTGTATATACGTCTGCGGAAACCAGGGGGTTCTGGTGTTGGGGGGGTTGAGGGTTTGGAGGTTAAATGGGGTTTAGGATGTTGCTTTTTTGAGGGCTTGATTGTGGTGCGGGGGGTGGGATTTGAACCCACGCAGGCCTACGCCATCGGGTCCTCAGCCCGACCCCTTTGGCCAGGCTCGGGCACCCCCGCACCGTAGAGATCTACTTGGAGTTGTGGGGGCTTAAAGTTCTTTGTTGGGTTGTTTTGCCGTTTTCTCGCGGTTTGTTAACTGGGGGGTTTACATGGTGTTGTTTTTCTATGGATAGTGTGTGTTGGGTTGTTGGTGTGTAGCTGATAAGGTATTACCTGATAGGTATTATGGTGCGAGCGACCCAGGTGTTGGGGTCTGGGCGTTGGCTGTTGGAGTGTGGTTTATTGCCGTTTTAACGCGGCTCCATCTGAATATACCGAAGCCCAGGCCCCCCAATAGGGGTTGGGGTGTTAGCGGCTTTGAGCGACGAGCTGGAGCTTAGGCTGATACAGGAGTCGATATACGATCCCAGCAAGGAGGCCGAGGCTAGGAGGAGCCTCCTGTCAAGGATATACAGGGAGGTGGCGGAGTCTAGGGCTGGCAGGGATAGGGCGCTGAACGGCGGCCTCCTAGCCCCCGTGAAGCCCTGCGTGTCGGAGGGCGGGGTTTGTGTTGATGACGAGGGCTTCACCTACAACGCCATCAGAGTGCTCATGGCCAGGTATATGGTCAGGGACGAGAACGGGAGGTACCTCGAGACCCCCAGCATGGTTATGGAGAGAGTGGCCCACGGCTTCGGGGATAGGGTGGATAGCAGGAGGCTCTACAGGCTCCTGGTCGAGAGGAGATTCATGTTCAACAGCCCCACCCTCTTCAACATGTTCGCCGACGGCGCGAGGGGCACCCTCAGCGCATGCTACGTAACCCCAGTCTACGACGATATGGACGCCATAATGGACGCGGCAGCAGTCCAGGCGAGGACCTTCAAGTGGGGCGGGGGGCAGGGATTCAGCTTCTCTGAGCTAAGGCCTAGGTGGGACGTGGTCAGGGGTACCAGCGGCCACTCTAGCGGGCCTCTAAGCTTCATGAGGCTCTACGACACGGTGACCGAGCTGGTCAAGCAAGGGGGGAAGAGGCGCGGGGCTAACATGGGGATAATGCACGCATGGCACCCTGACATATTCACCCCAGGGTTCGACCCGGCAATAGCACTCAGGAACAGCCTGCCCCCACAGCTCCAGGACCTCATAGACCTGTTCTCCCGCCTCATAGACGAGTTGAGGGAGGAGGGCTACGAGGTCCCCAGGGAGCTGGCTGAGATCGTCAAGAGCCTGTCTAGGACTGGCTGGTGGACTCCGGAGGACGCGGGCTTCATACAGGCGAAGAAGCCGCCACTCCAGGACGCCAACCTCACTAACTTCAACATAAGCGTTGGGGTCAACGACGCGTTCATGAAGGCCGTGATAGAGGGTGGAGACTGGTGGATGGTCAACCCCAGGTACACCATGGATCCTGAGACGGGGGTCTACACCATACACTACAGCGTCTCCAGGGAGACTGGGCTAGGCAGGCTGGGGGAGGCTGTAGAGAGGCATCCATGGCTCCTGGAGAACCCCTACCTCAACATATATGAGGATGTCCTTTCGAAATCCCTCCCCAAAGCCCTAGAGAGCCTCGAGGAGCAGTATAGGAGGCTAGGCTACACCCCAGACCCCAAGCAAAAGAACGTTCACGCATGGGTCACGGAAGCCCGCAGGCTATGGAGGGAGATAGTGGAGGCCGCCTGGGGCGGCGGCGACCCCGGAGTGGTATACTTCGACAACCACAACAAGTGGAGCCCGACACCCTGGCTCGGGGCTGTGGTGGCAACAAACCCGTGCAGCGAGCAGACGCTATACCCCTTCGAGCCGTGCAACCTAGGCTCGGTCAGCGTGGACAAGTACGCCTCCAGAGGGCGCTTCGACCTAGACCGGTTCGCCTCGGATGTCGAGTTCCTCACCGAGGCTATGGATGCAGTGATAGACCTGAACCGGCATCCAGACGATAGGCAGGACAGGTCCAACAAGTTCACAAGGAAGATAGGCCTGGGGATAATGGGGCTCGCTGACGCCCTTGCCAGGCTGGGGCTACCCTACGATAGCGAGGAGGCAGTAGCCTTCACCTACATCCTGCTAGCAGGGCTGGAGGTCTTCTCGTGGAAGAAGAGCTGGGAGCTCGGGGCTAGGCTAGGCCACGCCCCGGCATTCGAGTGCAGCAGGTACGACTGGAGGCGCCTAGAGTGCGTGGAGAAGGCTGACCCAGAACTCCTGGCAGAGCTACACACTCCAGCTCTGATAAAGGCTGCTATGGTAGTCGATATGGGCAGCGAGTGGGTTACCGTGAAGTACCACGACGTCGACCTCCAGGGCGAGCTCTACAACAGGCTCAACTCTATGCTTATGGGCAGGATAGAGAGGGACGGGGGCGTAAAGCTGGTTAGGAGGACGGCTCTCGAGAAGGTAGCTAGGGAAGTCTTCGGCATCAGCATCGAGGACGCCGAGAAGGCTGAAGAGGCGGGGGTAGGGGCTGTAGAAGAGCCAAGGCTACTCCTAGCCCTAGCAGTGTACAAGCCTGGGAAGGCTTGGGATATATTGAGAGAGTATGGGAGGAGGCTGGGCGCCAAGGCCCCCAGGAACACGGTGACCACTACCATAGCGCCCACAGGCACGATAAGCATCCTAGCAGGCACATCGAGCGGGATAGAGCCCTACTTCGCGCTAGTCTTCAAGAGGCAGGTAGCAGTAGGCACGTTCCTAGAGGTAGTCAGGGCATTCAGGGACGAGCTACTAGAGCTGGCAGCCAAGCACGGGGTTGGGAGGGGCGAGTTGAGCCTGGTGTACGAGGAGATAAGGAAGCACAAGGGGAGCCTGAGGTGGGCGCTCGAGAGCATAGCTGGGAAGCTCAGCGGCAGGGTGCCCCAGGAGTTCCTCGAGGGCTTGGCCGAGCTGGCTAGGAAGTACGCGACAAGCATGGACTTCCCGCTATGGTACCACCTGGCCCACCAGATAGCTGCGCAGATATACGTAGACCAGGCGATAAGCAAGACGGTGAACCTGCCGAAGAACGCCAGCGTCGACCACGTCGAGGCAAGCTACATGGCTGCCTGGCTAGGAGGGCTGAAAGGGTTCACGGTGTATAGGGACGAGAGCAAGGGCAGGCAGGTAATAGTGTTCGGCGCCGAGGAGGGAGGCGTGGGAGGAAGGCTACTTTACAGGAAGAGGAGGAAGAGGATGGCCACCCCCAAGAGGAGGCTGAGGGGTGAGGAGGCGGCTAAGGATCCAAAGCTCGCGGAGGTCTTCGAGATAAAGACCGCTGAAAGCGAGGATGGAGGAGTAGTGGTAGAGCTAACCGAGAACTCCACGTGCAAGACATGCCACATCTAGCCTGCAGAGACCCCATTTAATTACCAGTCTTCTGGCTAATAACCCGGTACCCCCCAAAACCGAACAATAACACCTCACACACCCACAGACCACAACACCTATCCACAGAGGGTGGTCAAGCCAAGTGCTCGGCATTGTCGAGAAGCCCGTAGGGATAGAGGTCAGACTAGTCGAGTATACTGAGGACGGGGAGAGGCTGGTAGCTATCTCGAGCAAGGTAAGCCTCTCGAGCAAGCAAGCTGAGAAGCTTCTCGACATGGGTGAGGAGGAGGTTGAGGTTTGGATCAGAGAGACGTTCAGGAGGATGCACTTCAGCCCCTGGGAGCACAGCACCTACACATTCCTAGTGGACGGCCTATCCAGGGTCGCCAGCCACCAGCTAGTGAGGCATCGCCACGCGAGCTACACACAGCTGAGCCACAGGTATAGCGAGGGCTACCTCAGGAGGGCTGCTCTCAAGGCCTGCCGCCGGCTCGGGCTGAGCTGCCCCGAGAAGCCTAAGGAGGACCCTAGGGGTAGGAGGGAGGCGTACAACAAGTACGCCCAGGCACTCCTAAGGCTGCAGGCCGAGGGAGGGCATAGTGAGGTTTTCGAGGCGGCTTGGGAGGCCTTCGTCATCCCCCCCACTATGAGGGATTTGGACGACGTGGTGAGGGAGTACATAAGGGGGGCTGGAGTCTACTACAGCCTCCTAGCCCAGGGTGTTAGGAGGGAGGACGCTAGGTATGTCCTCCCCCACTCACTGAGGACTAGGATAGTGGTGTCGATGAACGCCAGGGAGCTAGTCCAAGTGTTCTTCCCGCTGAGGATGTGCACCAAGGCCCAGTGGGAGATAAGGCACGTAGCCTGGCTCATGTGGAGGGAGCTAAGCAAGGTCCATCCAAGGCTGTTCAGGTGGGCCGGGCCCAGCTGCGTTTTCAGGGAGAATACGTCGAGGCAGCAGCCAGCACCCCTTAGGGACTACCTGGATGGGAGGGAGGCATTCACGATACCCAGGTGTCCAGAGCTGGTGGAGAGGCCTGCAATACCAGCTTGCCTCAAGGTGGCTGCTAGAGTAGAGGGGGGAGATGGCGAGTTCGAGTAGAGAGGGTGGTGTGGAGGTCTTAGAGCCTGCTCCTATAGTAGCCGTATATCTTGAGGATTTTAGGCGCCAGCCTCTTCCAGTCATAGATCTCCTCGGCTAGCCTCCTAGCCTCCGCCCCCATCCTCCTCCTCAGGCTCTCATCTCCCAGAAGCTCTATCAGAGCCTGGGCGAGCTCCCTGCTGGAGCCGGGTTTCACGAGCCTCCCAGAAACGCCGTCCACAACTATATCCTTGAGCCCTCCATGCCTGCTGGCTACTACAGGCTTGCCGCACGCCATAGCCTCGAGAGCAACTATACCAAAGCTCTCATTAGCTATGCTAGGGACGGAGGCTACCCACCCCCGGGAGTATATCCTAGGCTTTTCTGCCTCGGGCACCACGCCAAGCATCCTAACGTTATCCTCGATATCGTACCTCTTGGCCATAACCCTCAGCAGGGGCTCCATCTCGCCCTTACCAACGATAACCAGCTTGGCGTCCCTGAACTCTCTGACAACGCTCCTGAAAGCCCTCACAAGAACGTGGACACCCTTCCTCCACACTAGCCTCCCCACGAAGACGACTGTGGGCTCCGGATCCTCGGGCTCTGAGGGCCGGAACCTTTCAGTGTCAACACCATTCGGAATGATATACCTGTCGACTAGGCCGTCTACAATGCTCTCAACCATGCTGTCCGCAGCCCTGCTCACGCTGATGACGGCTTGGGCGTTAGGCAGGAGATACCTAGTAGGTAGGAGGAAGGAGGCGAGCCTCCAGAACCCCGTCTTGTCGTAGCCGAAGTAGATCGAGTGGTTAGTCGCCACCCTAGGCTTCCCGAGCTCCTTCGCAGTTTTGAGGGCCATCAGGCTGGTCAACGTGAATATGTGGTGGGAGTGGACTACGTCAGGCTCTAGCGCGGAGAGTTCTCGCCTAAGGTCTATGGGGTCGGGCGGAACTATGACTGTCTCAATGTTGAATAGCGGCTTAACCGTGTAGTATCCCTCGGCCTCCAGGTCCTCAATATCACCCTTCCCCAGCTTCCTAGAGACTACTATCACATCATAGCCATACTCAGATAGTATCTTGGACAAGTCGCGTACGTGGGACTGGACGCCCCCAACACTGCTAGGGTGGAAATCCATAACCATGACGACCCGGCTACCCCTGGGCAGCGGCTCGGCGTCCAGCTCCTCAACTCTCCTCACCCCGCCGCCCAACACCGAACACCCAAGTGGTTGACAGTGGAATCCTGCATCTATAGCCGTAGCCCCCAAGGCCAATCTCAGGAATGCTGGCTCAATCCCCCCCTTTGGCAACACTTAAATGTGAGGTAGGTTTAAAGGGTTTTTGAAGGCCCGAGGTGAGAGGTTGCTTTGGCCTGCGTCGAGGGGAGGGCTAGAGCTTACGCCTCCTCCGCAAACCTAGGCCCCGGCTTCGACGTACTAGCTGTAGCGCTCGACGCATTCTACGACGAGGTATATGTGGAGGTATGTGATGCTGGGGGAGAGGCCGTAGCCGTGGTCGAAAGTGTCGAGGGCCCATACTCTGCTGGCATAGACCTTGATGGCAACACAGCGAGGCTGGCTGTTAACGCGCTTCTGGAAGGAGAGCGGGTAGGGGGGGTTAGGGCCGGGATATCGATATACAAGTCGATACCGCCTGGGAGGGGCTTGGGCAGTAGCGGCGCTAGCGCCGCCGCGTCTGTAGTCGCAGCCGCCAGAGCTCTAGGCTTGAATCCTAGCCCCCACAGGCTTATAGGTTATGCGGGTCTAGGCGAGTCAGTCTCGGCGGGCTCGCCCCACTACGATAACGTTGCCGCCAGCCTACTAGGCGGGTTGGTAGTTGTCGCTGTCCGGGGGCGCGAGGTCCTAGCGGCCTATAGGGCACCCCTAGATGGGGCGTGGTTCGCAATAGTTGTGCCGATGGTCGAGGTCCCCCCCTCCAAAACCGGGTTCATGAGGAGCGTCCTGCCAGGAACTATACCCCTGGGAGAGGCGGCAGCCAACTTCGGCAGGTCGGCAGCGCTTGTTGCTGCAGCGCACCATGGTGACTTGGAGGCTATGGGAAGGCTTATGATGTCGGACGATATAGTAGAGCCTGCTAGAAGCAAGTTCACACCCTGCTACAGCGAAGTCAAGAAGGCAGCCCTAGAATCGGGGGCCCTGGGCTTCTACCTGAGCGGCGCAGGCCCGGCTATGGTCGCCCTAGCCAGGGGAAGGGAGTCCGCCGAGCGGATAGCTTCATCGATGAGGGAGGCTTGCTCGTGCTGCGGTGATGCAATAGCCCTACCATCATCCCCAGCCCCGGGGGCGCTTGAGGTTGAGGTGGTGTAGGCGTGGCTGGCAGGACTACTAGGTGGATAAGAGCTGGGTGGAGGCCTAGCAGGGATCCGGCAAGGGAGCCGGTAATCCCGCCAGTGTTTGTCTCGGCTATATACACGCATCCGGCCATGAGCCTGGAGAGAGAGTACCCGAAGGTAGGCGACCTTAAGTATAGTAGGGAGAACAACCCGACACTGCTGGGCCTGGAGGAGGCTCTAGCGGAGTTAGAGTCGGCCGATTGGGCCCTCGCCTTCACCAGCGGGATGGCGGCACTCACAGCAATCACAGTATCAGCACTGGCTAGGGGTGCTAGGAGGATAGCTGTTATGAGGCTGACATACGGGTCCACCAGGAGCCTTGTGGACCTCCTCCGCAGGGTCTCTCCAGGCATAGAGGTAGAGGTAGCAGGCCCGCCGTGGGACAAGCTGTTGGAGGCTGTTGCCAGGTGCGACCTAGCTATAGTTGAATCTATGGCTAACCCGACCCTCAGAGTACCCCCACTTAGAGACGTCTACAGGCAGGCAAGGGAGTCTGGGTGCATGGTGGCTGTTGACAACACGTTCGCCACACCCCTATCACACAGGCCACTGGAGTCCGGTGCATCCTTCTCCATCGAAAGCCTAACGAAATACATCTCGGGCCACAATGACGTGGTCGCAGGCTCTGCTGCAGGCAATGGGAGGGAGGAGCTAGAGAGGCTGTGGGACGTGAGGAGGCTTCTTGGCACTACTCTCCAACCGATCGAGGCATACATGGCTTGGAGGGGCATGAAGACACTAGAGGTTAGATTCGAGCGGCAGTCTAGGTCTGCCGCCGAAGTAGCAGAATGGCTAGAATCGCATAGCAAGGTATCGAGGGTCTACTATCCAGGGCTACCTTCACACCCAGACTACAACAACGCCAGGAGAGAGCTGGAGGGTCTTTACGGCGGCGTGGTGAGCTTCGAGCTCAGAGGAGGAAGGAGAGCAGCCTTCAAGCTACTCTCAAGCCTGAAGCTGATAGAGCCTAGCCCCAGCTTCGGCGGCGTCGAGTCGCTGATATCCTACCCAGCGCTGGCTAGCCACAGCAACCTGAGTGAAGAGGAGAGGAGAGAGTTGGGAATAACCGACGGCCTTCTCAGACTGAGCGTGGGTCTAGAGGACGTTGCGGACATAGTTGACGATCTAGCCAGGGCGCTAAGGTCTGTGTGACCCACGCCATACCAGAGTAATACATACGCTCATCCCCCTACCTAAAGCCACCAGCCTAAATACCAGTGCGGGGTATGGACTAGTTGGCAGTCCCAGTGCTCTGGAGGCAGGCAATGAAGCTCGCTGACTTCTATAGGGAGATGGCTAGGGGCCAGAGGGACCCTGTGAAGAAGAGTATATTAAGGCTAGCCTCTACGGTGCTAGAGGATCTATCCGACGAGCTGACATACGGCTATGTTAGGAGCGTGACCAAGAGGAAGCTCCTATACGTTAAGGAGCTACTCGAGTCTAGCCACCTACCCCACTATAGTCTGGACAAGCTTATAGAGAGGGTTGGCTCCCGCTACTCTATCGCCACGCATGTGGAGGAGGCGAACTCGTTTAGGGCCTACGAATACCTTTTAGGCCTTGCGTAGCAGAGCATTACCTCATCCTGGCAGCCCTAGCCTCTGAAACCTCCTCCAACTCCTCCGGCCTGCACTCTAGCTCTTCATACCCTCCTATATCCTCCTCTGACGGGCATATGAGATATGCTATTCTCATTTCCTCCATCCCGGCTTGAGCGATCTCAGAAATTTGCTTAGCCCCTAGGGATATCATCTTCACGTGTAGCGCATGATTCCTCACCCTTGGACTGCCTGAGAGACGTTCCTCCAGCGAGTAGAGGTATGATAGGGCGACTCTGCAGGGGCCGGGATCTTCGCCCTCCCTGTAGAGGACGGCGAGGCATCCAGCCATGCTCGGAGGCCCACCGCCCTGCATCTCTATCCTAGCAATGATGAACTCGGCAATAGGGGTCCTAACCATCCAGGCTCTCTCCAGCGCTCTTGAGCTCCTCATAAACCTCCCTCCTCTCCCACGGGAAGACGATCCACTTGTCGACACTCCTGGCGTAGTAGTCTGGAATCAGGCTTGTCCATGGCTTTATGTAGAGGGTTGCAGTTTTCACCTGGGAGGGCATGTATAGGTCAACGGCCTCTATAGCGTACTGGAGGGTGAGGCCTGAGTCGCTTACATCGTCAACAACTAGAACGTTCCTACCCCTAACCTCTAGGACTAGCGGCTGACGTATGTAGGGCCTGGGCTTCCTAACGCCTATCGAGGTGTAGAGCTTTACCTCAACGATACCTATATCTTCGACGCCGAGCTCGTCCGCGAGAAGCCTAGCTGGAACAACACCGCCCCTGAGGATGCCAACTATAACGTTCGGCTCGAACCCGCTCCTCCTAATGCTGGCGGCAACCTCTCTAACAGCCTCATCCACGTCATCCCACGATATGTACATGAGCTCCACCCTCCTACCGCTAACCTCCTTGGACCCGCCATGGGTCACCGGCATCACTATAATCTCCTCCTCAACAGGATCCCCATCACCTAGTAGCCTCCAGTCGACACCGTCGACGAATACAAGATATCCCGGCTTGGGAGAACCATCCTCGGCAACAGCCTCAGAGAGGGCGGGTAGGGAGGCTAGAGCCCTCTTAAGAACGCTCCTCCAGCTCTCTCCCTCTCTAACACCCAGCTCGATCTCGCCTCTCCCGACTCTCTCCCTCAGCCCTCCCATGAGCCTAACAACGACTCGCTTACCACCCGGCCCCGCCTCATCCATAACTCTAGGAACACCTCCGGCTGGCTACTCACTTGTGTATAATGATATTGTGTTGATAGAGGTTAATGAGCTAATGGAGGAATAGGCACGGTGTGGTTAGGGAGGGTTGGACTATGGGATGCTCTCATTCTCAAGCGCGGGATAAATGAATCTAGAGGAGCAAGTGGTAGTTGATCATTAGTTACCCCAGGCTTCTAAACAACATGTTCTAAACAATATGTAAGGATGTGTGGTGTCGTAATGGGGCTTGCTCATGATTTCAAGCTTGGGCCGCAGCCTCCTCGGCCTTCTTCCTCTTCGCCGCCCTGTTGACTAGGTGTGTGATGTAGCCTGCTATCTGGTTTCTGAGCTTCTTGCTCCTATACTCTATTAGTTGTGAGACGACGTTTTTGTTGTGTTCGAAGTCGCCGGTGAACAGCTCTGGGTAGGTTTCCAGTAGTTTTCTCGCCGTCCTCTTCACCAGCCTTATCCTGACCTTACCCAATCATTACACCCCAGATCCAATCGTGGGGTGGACTCAGGCTTTAATATCGCTATCGGGGACCGCCTATTCTGTCTATTTTTAAACGTTTCGATGCAATTATCTTAGAGAAAGTTTTATATAGAAGCGTAGTAACTTAGAGTTTAGCGGAACTCATGGTTGACAGGGTGATATGGGATGGCTGCTCAGATACCAACCACAGAGCCCGTCGGCATCCCAGTGATAATACTTAAGGAGGGCACTCAGAGGACTTATGGCAGGGAGGCCCTCAGAGCCAACATAATGGCCGTGAGAGCAATAGCCCAGATACTGAAAACAACCTACGGCCCCAAAGGAATGGATAAGATGCTTGTAGACAGCCTCGGAGACATAACTATAACCAACGACGGAGCCACAATCCTCGACAAGATGGACGTAGCGCACCCCGCGGCGAAAATGCTCGTCCAGATCAGCAAAGGCCAGGACGAGGAGGCGGGCGACGGTACTAAGACCACCGTGATATTTGCTGGAGAGCTCCTAAAGGAGGCCGAGAAGCTGCTAGACATGAACATACACCCAACTATAATACTCGAGGGCTACAAGGAGGCGCTCAGCAAGACAACAGAGGTAATAGAGGGCATCGCCGAGCCCGTTACCATCGACGATGTGGAGAAGCTCAAGCTCATAGCGCTCACCAGCCTCAACAGCAAGGCGGTGGGCGATGCTAGGGAGTACTTCGCCGAGCTGGCTGTGGAGGCCATAAGGGCTGTAGCGGAGAAGAGGGGCGAGAGGTGGTATGTGGACCTCAACAACATACAGATAGTAAAGAAGCATGGCGGCAGCCTCCGCGACACAAAGCTTGTTAGGGGTATAGTGCTGGACAAGGAGGTAGTCCACCCCGACATGCCTAGGAGGGTGGAGAACGCGAAGATCGCCCTCCTAGACGCGCCTCTAGAGATAGAGAAGCCCGAGATAGACTTGGAAATAAGCATTACGAGCCCCGAGCAGGTCAAAGCCCTATACGACAAGCAGGAGAAGATACTGCAGGAGAAGATCGAGAAGATCGCCTCCACGGGTGCCAACGTGGTTATAACCCAGAAGGGCATCGACGACGTGGCCCAGCACTTCCTGGCTAAGAAGGGTATACTGGCTGTGAGGAGGGTTAAGAGGAGCGACATAGAGAAGATAGCCAGGGCCACAGGAGCTAGGATAATCACCGACATAGAGGACATGAGGCCTGAGGACCTAGGCTACGCAGAGCTGGTTGAGGAGAGGAAGGTCGGCGAGGACAAGATGGTCTTCATAGAGGGGGCGAAGAACCCGAAGAGCGTAACCATACTGATCAGGGGAGGCTTCGAGAGGCTAGTAGACGAGGCTGAGAGGGCCATACACGACGCCCTCAGCGCCGTAGCCGACGCAGTGATAGATGGAAAGATCGTGGCTGGTGGAGGTGCCGTAGAGGCAGAGGTAGCCAAGGCCCTATATGACTATGCCTCGAAACTGCCAGGAAAGACGCAGCTAGCCGTTGAGGCCTTCGCAAGGGCTGTCGAGTCCCTCCCGCAAGCCCTAGCACACAACGCGGGACACGACCCAATAGAGGTGCTCGTAAAGCTAAGGAGCGCCCATGAGAAGGAGGACGGCAAGTGGAGTGGCATTGACCTCGAGACTGGCGAGATCGTCGACATGTGGTCGAGAGGAGTCCTGGAGCCCATGAGGGTGAAGCTAAACGCCTTCAAAGCTGCAACCGAAGTGGCAGGGATGATACTAAGAATAGACGACATAATCGCCGCCAAGAAGGAAGAGGAGGACAAGGGAGAGAGCAAGGGCGGCGCAGAGGAGGACTAGCCGCCAAGCATCCCCTATCAAACGACACGACCCTCAGCTAAACCAAAAATTTGATTTTAAAACAATAGAATTTCCCTAGCCCTCCAATACTTTTGCTACAGGCTCCTTCCTTTAACTACACCCCGGCTTCAAGCTCCTATATCACAGGCCAGAGCTAACGGATAATCATAGTTATGGGGATGCTAAGGAAGGTTGATCATACTTATAGCAGGAGTCCCTGGGACTGGCAAGAGTAGTGTTGCTGGAGTACTGGCTGGCGAGCTGGGCTGTAGTGTGGTAGAGCAGTCCCAACTCCTCATAGAACGGGGGGCTGCATCACCTGATCCTAGTGGGAGACTAACCTATATTATAGACTGGGATAGGGCTTTGGACGTGGCATCAGGCATATCAAGCGGCATGGGCTGTAGGATAGTTGTGTCTGTAACACCTCTACTATGGCTTGAGGCGGCTGCAACAGAGGTAGCCTTCATAGCTCTCCTGAGGACTGACCCTAGGGTTCTAGAGGTTAGGCTTTCCTCGAGAGGATGGGTTAGGGGTAAGGTGGTTGAGAACGTGCTAGCTGAGGCTTTTGGAGTGTTGGCGGAAGAGCTTTACGAGTTCGAGCACGACGTTGTGGAGGTCGATACCACCAGGCTAAGCCCTTCGAGGGCTGCCTCTAAATTGCTAGGTAAGGTAGAGGCCTGGAAAACGGGGATTAGCATAGACTGGCTCTCGGTGGAGGGTGTTCCCGACTTCGTATCCAAGCTGCTCTCAGAGAGAGATTTTCACGAGTACAGGGGAGTCTAGGCTGGGTGTAGAGACCAGGGCCTCCCCCGGCTCTAGGTATGGAAGCCTCGATGCAATGTCTCTAGGAAGGCTTAGTGTAGCCGATACGGCCTCTAGATCCCTCCACCCCCTTATGCTGTGAACTATCTTGGTATTGGTGTTAGCAACGATTCTCACCGGAATTAGAGAGGGGTTCTGAGTGGCCGCCGCCACGTAAAGCCCGTGTTTCCTGGACTCTGCGAATAGGGACTCAAGGACTCCGTCCTCGCCTCCGAAGAGGTTGTGAGCCTCATCGACGATAAGGAGGACCTCACCCAGCTCTCCGTCAAGAGCACGCCTGTATAGATGGGTGGCAAGGAGGACGAGGTAGCTCCTCCTGAGGAACGTGTTCTCAATAACGCTAGCATCAATAACCGTCGGTCCACTCCCACCTAGATCTAGAGTTTGGCCGCCTACGAGAGACCTACCCGGCGTCAGCGCGAATACGCCCACCTTCCTTAGAAGCCCTCTCTTCACCTCCCTGTCCCACCTCGACTCCTCCCCAAGGGCCTCGATAGCGGCTACAAGCGATTCAAAGTCTCGTGGCTCGCTAGACTCTAGCACCCTCAGCAGCATGTAGTGCTGGGGCTCTGTAAGGCCTAGAGCGCTCCCTATGATATCCGCCTTAACGCTGGAATCCCAGCTGTCGCCAAGCGGGTTAACTCTGGCATCCTTGAATGGATTCAGAACTCTAGCCCTACACCCAGCTCTGCCTAGAAGGACAGAGTATTCTCCGGACCAATCCAGCACCAGGGGTTTGACGCCAGCACGGAGGGACTGGCATGCCAGTACTGAGAGGGTTGTACTCTTGCCGCTACCTGTGCTTCCGAAAACGCCCACATGGCCTCGCAGATCGCCTATGGATAGTGAAAACGGTTCTGGCAGTGGGAGGTCTATTCTAACCCCTAGCTTGATGGATCCCCGACTGGATACCGAGCTCTCCTCAGGGGGAGCGGTAAGAGGTGGCGCCTCGCCAGCTACGGAGAGAGAATCGGCGAGGGTAGATAGTAGGCCTGAGGCGGCTCTAGCTTCTTGCTCAGGCAACAGCTTCACCCTAGCACCCTCAACTGAGGCAGCTATAAGGGATTTCAGGACCTCGAAGTCTACGTGCAGCATCTCCTGGCTCTTGTTTACCACTGCGATCAGAAGCCTCGTATACCCCCTGTGGAGTAGCGTTACCACTACGTAGTGAGATCCAGACTGCCTAGACCGTGACTGTATAAGCCGCGCTAGGCTGGATGCAGCCTGCCAGTCCCCCCGGGGAAGTTTAACTTCGATCAGTGCAGCAGCAGGCTGGGCCTCAGCATATTTTTCACGCCGCGCAAGGAGGCTAGGTATTGGAGGACGCCAAACCCTCCAGGCTAGGTATGCGGAGGCTAGTATAATAGAGGCTGCAAGGGGCTCGAGGACACCCAAGGTCAGGGCTCCCGCTAGGGAGGCGCTAAACATCACAGCCAGTATCCTGGCTATCAGTGGTGCTGCATCGAGGAGCTCGAGAGCCTTTTCAACAATGCTAGCCAACGCCCACCTCCATACATAGCCTACATACTATGAGGGCGGGAGGGGGGTGAGTTCTGGGTTAAAATAGTGGTTGTGGAACTAGTCTCTGGATCGGGTTAGGGTTTTGGCGCTTACCCTGGCTATAGACATCGGGGCCTCGAAGGTCAGGCTGGCACTTTTTCAAGATGGGCGGATCAAGGCCAAGTCGTGGAAGCCTAATCCAGGTAGCGAGGAGGGGATTAGAGAGGCTGTTGCGAATCTCATGGAGTCTCTGGGTTTGAGCAGCGGGTTTTCCGGCAGGGTAGGGGTAGCTTCTATAGGCCCTCTCGACCTCTCTCGTGGATACATAATTGCGAGTCCTAACATAAGTGGTAGGGTTGTGAGGCTTTCAAAGATACTAAAAGAACTGATGCCGGACTCAAGAGTGGCTATATTGAACGATGCTCTAGCCTCGGCTTGGGGCGAATACTTGATGGGCAGGCATAGGGGGATCAAGGACCTGGGTTTCGTAACGTTGAGCACTGGAGTGGGGGGAGGTTTCGTTGTTGGAGGAGAGCTGGTAGTGGGTAGTAGGGGGAACGCCCACGAGGTGGGCCACATAGTGGTTGATACTGGCTGGGAGGCTAGGTGTGGGTGCGGCGGGCTGGGCCATTGGGAGGCCATAGCTAGCGGTAGGTGGATACCCAGGACTGCGAAGATACTGGCATCGACTTGGAGGGGGGGCAGGACCGGGCTTATAGAAGATCTGGAGGCCGGGCTGCCAGACGCTGGGAGAGTCTTCGAGAGGGCTAGGGAGGGCGACGAGTTTGCGCTGCTAGTCGTCGATTATATAGCTAGGGTTACCGCCGCTGGCTTGGCGTCCGTTAAGGCGGCATACGACCCCGACGTGGTTCTCGTTGGGGGGCCAGTGTTCCTCAAGAATATGGACCTGCTGGCGCATCCTATGAAGCGCTACCTCCAGGCTTACGCGCCCTTCGGCCTAGAGCCTAGAATAGAGCCGGCGTCATTTGGAGAGGATGAGGGCCTATACGGGGCATACGCTGTTGCGGTAAGGAGGCCGAGAGGCGTGCCAGAGTTTTAACAGGGGGTAGGGTGTTTTGTTGAAGATTATAGCTTTCGAGGGGATAGACGGCTCGGGGCTTACTACGCACACCAGGCTCGCGGTGGACTACCTTTCTAGTAGGGGGGTTAAGGCTTGTTTGTGGAAGGAGCCCACCAGGGGCCCTGTAGGTAGGCTTATCAGGGAGTTCCTGGCCGGGAGGGAGCCTGACAGCGATGTACTCGCGCTGCTGTTCGCTGCGGACAGGCTATGGGGTCTTAGATTCGGGGTGAGGGAGGCGTGTGGAGGTGCTGAGGTGCTGGTCTTTGACAGGTACAAGTATAGCAGCCTGGCGTATCAGGGCGTCGCTTCCGGGCTAGACTGGGTTGAGTCTTTAAACTCCAAGGCGCCCGAGGCGGACGCCATAATATATATCGACGTGCCTGTCGGCGTAGCTCTATCCAGGATCTCGAGCAGGGGGTCGACAGAGGCCTTAGAGGACCCTGGGTTCCTGGCAAGAGTCAGGGAGAGCTTCAGGGAGGTCCTCGAGAGGGCTAGGAGTCGCGGCGTTAAGGTCTACATAGTCGAGGGAGTAAGGGGGGGTGTCGAGAGAAGTATAGAGGATGTCGCGGGGGAGGTCAGGTCGGTGCTAGACGAGATACTGGGGCGTTGGCAGGCAGAGGCTAGGGCCTAATTGCTGTCGAGGACCTCGATCCTCCCGTCAGGGCTGATCCTCACCCTAGCACCTTGAAGAGTAGGGTCGAAGAACTCGCCGGGCAGACCGTCGTATAGGGGTATGCTGGCTAGTACGCACCCCGTGATCACTATAGGCTCAGCCTTCTCCATCAGTATCGCCTTGGGCGCGACACCATTCTCCTTCAAAGCGAAAATAACGTAGCTCCCAACTGTGCTGCCCCTGCTCCTGCGTATAGCCACCACTCTGCCAGCTATGCTTACATCACCGCGGGCCACCCCCCTTTCAGCGTCAACCTCGCCGTAGAAGCTCAGCGAGTCGAAGACTACTAGCTCGCCCTCCACCTCCCCGCTAGCCCTAACTAAGGGCCTTGAAATGTAGACTCTGGCCACCTCTTAGCGCACCTCCCCAGATCCTGCTACAGTGCCAGGAGAGGCAGGTCCTCGACCCTAGCTATACCCACCCTAACTCCCTTCCTAGATAGGTAGAAGTAGGCCTTGTAGCTGTTGGTAGCTACCACAACGCCTCGGTTGTGCTTGCTGAAGGGGCTCACTATAAGGCAGGAGTCCCTGACGAACGATGCTCCGAATCCCTTAAGCCTCTCGACAAGCCCCTCCTTGAGGGCTCTCGCAAAGAGGCTTCGAGATAGAGAGACGACTATATCGGCTGAAGGCTTTCTCCCCAGCTTGGAGAGAGCCCGGTATAGCCTCCTAAGCTCCTCAATGCTGGAGTGAGGACAACCTACGTAGATTATGTCAGGCCTGCCCGGCGGCTGAAGCTCCTCCATCCTCCTGGCTATTTCGCGGTACTCAACCTCCACCTCCTCCTCCAGCATCCCGTCAGGGTCCTCAGGCGTGATGCCCGGGATGTACGCCATGGGGAGGCTGCCCGCAGAGCCTATGGCTGCGGAGAACTCCTTAAGCGAGGCGTCACCCATGAAAGGAGCGTCAACAAGGGGTGGGTGCTCACTGCGGTGCATGCCTACCACCAGCTCTCCCAGAACCCCGGCTTCAGCCTCGTCGAGGGCGCGGTTTGTGAGTATCCTGTACGCTATTCGCGGCTTCCTCCAGAGCGGGTCGTGAACCCCGTAAAAGTACGTCTTGCCTACTATCCCAGCCATCAGGGCTAGAGGGCCGCCCTCGCGGTTGCTCCATATACCCAAAACGCTGTTCCCATAGGCGACTGCACTAGACTCTCCCCAGGCGACGTGGCTGCCCCGGCCTAGCCCGAGAGACTTGGGTATCTCTGTGTAGTAGGGTGTGCATGTCAGCGTTAGGATGGCTCCCATTCTCTCTAGCGCCCTCAATATCTCTGTCTGAGCCGCTACTACCCTGCTGTCGATCCTGGTCCTTGGCAGGGAGTAGGGCTCTTCTACATCATAGCTGACAGGGTTTACCGTCGCAGTCACGCTGAATCTCACCCCGCCCTCGGCGAGCCTCTTAAGGAACTTGAGCCCGGCATCTCCTATGGTCATATAGCTGGCTCCAGATATGTGGGCGTGCCTTATCGGTATGAGCCTCTCGGCTCCGAGGGCCTCGCCGACTTTGACAATCACCTCTAGGGCCTTAGCCTTGGCCCAGCCCTCCTCCCCCTCGAGTACCCTCTCCTCATCTCTAGTCAAGTGCAAGCCTCTGAGTTACCTCCGAAGTTTCTAGCTTGGAGCCCCGTGGCTATAGCCAGACTTATAAATTACAATACTGAACGCTATAAGCCATAAACCGCGTTAATTAGATCATCGTTGGGGCGCGCCAGATATGGAGGGTAGGGCTAGGGTCAGGCTTGTGCCTGAAGGGAGGGAGCTAGATGTTGAGGTGGGTGGGGGCGTTACTGCTAGAAGGCTATTGGAGGAGCTGGGTATGAACGAGGAGATGGCTGTAGTGCTTAGAGATGGAGCCCCGCTGCTACCGGAAGATAGGGTGAGGCCTGGAGATAGGGTTGAGGTTGTGAGGGTGCTTTCAGGTGGCTAAGTGCAGCGTGTGCCAGGCTCCTGCAGTGGCCTACGTTAGAGTTCAGAGGAGGTATCTGTGTAGGCAGCATTATCTAGAGTATGTTGAGGCTAAGGTTGAGAGGGCTATTAGAAGGTATGGCATGGTGGGGCGGGGGCAGAGGGTTCTAGCAGCTGTCTCCGGGGGGAAGGACAGCTCGACCCTCCTAGCCACGCTATCCAGGCTAAGCGGGCGCCTGGGCTTCGAGCTCATAGGCTTCTACATACATCTGGGTATCTATGATTACTCTGAGAAGAGTAGGAGAGCCGCTGAGGAGCTAGCTGCGAAGCTGGGCGTCCCCCTCCTCGCCCTAGACCTTAGGGAGGTCCTGGGAATGGGCATACCAGAGCTGGCCAAGACCTCGAGGAGACCCTACTGCAGCGTGTGCGGCTCTGTGAAGAGGTACGTGATAAATGCTGCAGCAGTCGAGCTCGGTGCTGACGCAGTGGCGCTTGGACACAACGCTGACGACATAGCCGTATACAATATGAAGTCCTTCCTGAGCCAGGACCTAGAGGCTATATCAAAGCTAGGCGCTAAGACGGATACCGTCGAGGGTGTGGCGGTAGGAAGAATAAGACCCCTCTACCTGGTGTATGAGAAGGAGAGCTTCTTGTACAGCCTACTCTCAGGTCTCCCATTCCTTCATGAGGAGTGCCCCTTCGTAGACAGGAGGCAGCTGGAGGTGGAGTTGAAGGAGGCTGTCAACAGGCTAGAGGACAAGAGCCCAGGTATCAAGATGCAGATGGTCACAAGGCTCGCCAAAAGGATAGGCGACTATCCTAGGCCCAGGGGCGAGGTGTCCCGCTGCCCAAGCTGCGGGCTAATATCCTCGGGAGGCGAGTGCAGCTTCTGCAGGATAACCAGGAGAGCTCTAGGCAGGCCTATGGGGATGGAGGTTAGGAGAAGGATTAGGGCCTTAGCCGCGGAGATGGGTCTGCTGCGGGCTAGCCAGAGCCACTCCTGATCCTGATTATCTTCGGCTTGCCCATTATCAGCCAGTACTCTACTGTCACACCTGGCTGGAGCTTAGCCGCTAGCTGGTCCTCCTCGTCACTACCCCCAGGCTTCTCGACCTCGAAGGTATCGTATGTCTCGAGGTCCATCAGCTGGATCATGTCACCCATGTCTGCGAGGACCTGGCCCAGCCGCTTCTCTATCACCGGGGTCTGGACTCTGGTGTCCACTGGAGCTACTAGACTCTTCTTCTGGCCGGAGAATATGCATATCGCTACTACATGGGCCTTAGCGCTGCCGTGCTTCCCAGTCTTAGCTCTACTCATCTCGACTATCCTGCACGGCTCGCCATCTATAACTATATAGCTCCCCTTCTTGAGGTCGCCTAGGGTGGCGTAGTTCACACTCACAGCCAACACACCCAAAACCTAGACTCGCGGAACGAGGAGTAAAATAGAATGCATCCCCTAAGTAGAGCCCGGCGGCCAGCAAAGCCTAGATCTAGCTAGTGTTAGAACTTCTAAGCCCCAACGACCATATAGCTCTTGGTGGAAGTGTCGGGTATTGCCTGGCGTGCGGAGAAGGATACAGCTCACAGGAAGGTCCACCTACATCGTGAGCCTACCAAAGGAGTGGGTTGAGGCTCTAGGGCTAACCAGGGGAAGCGAGGTCCTAATAGAGCGCTCCCACGACGGCTCGCTCAGGATAGTGCCGGTCGGAGTTGGAGGGGCTAGGAGGCAGGGCGCGCGTAGCGTGCTGGACTTCAGGGGGCTCGAGCTCGACGTGTCAACAGCGATAAAGCTCATAGTAGCATCCTACATAGCGGGTTATGATGAGGTCAAGGTGCTCTACAGGGAGAGCGATATCGACAAGGCTGCCAGCGTAAGGAAGATCATAGAATTCAGCATACTAGGATTCAACGTGTTGGAGGAGGGCCCCGGATACATGGTATTCGTATCTGTGGTCGACCATAGGAGTATGGAGTTCAGGAAGGCCCTCAGCAGGGTGGCAAGAATCAGCGGAGAGATGTTGGAGGACGTGGCTAGGGGTGTCGGAGAAAGGGACCCAAGCGTGCTGGAGCTGGTTGTCGAGAGGGACCAGCTGGTAGACAAGCTATACTTGTACATGGCGAGGCAGATCACTATGGCCATGAACGGCATGCTAGAGCCCGGAAAGCTGGGAGTCTCAACAACAGCCGAGGTTGTCCACCTATTCCTAGCTATCAAGAGCATGGAGAGGGTAGCCGACCACGCTACCATAATGTCCCAAAGGATTCTTGGAGGGTGGGATGCAGCTCTGGAGGAGGCCTCAACCCTATCGCCGCTAATCCGCGAGGTGTCGGGAGCATACTCCGAGAGCGTGGATGCGCTGCTCAAGGCAGACCAGTCTAGAGCCTCCCTAATAGCCCCTAGGATAGGAGGGTACAGAACCATGCTAGAGTCCGAGGCCACCAAGGCCCTTGGCAGGGGTGAAAGCCCGCTAAAATTCTTAATAATAGATAGCCTCAGGAGGATAGTAGGATATTCTCTAGACATTCTAGAGGCCGCCATAGATATTTCAATGGTAAGGAAAAGGTCTGAGTACAGGGGATAGGCGCTCTAGCCTGAGGGGCTGCGAGGGGATTTCGGCTGACTTGGGGCACGGTGCTTGCTAGAGGAATAAGCCGTACCTGAAGGGGATACCTCAGCGCGAAGTACAAGGTAATGATGAGAAATCAAAGTAAATAGAGGACTACTATTGGCGAGAATACAGCGAGAGTATGTGGCGGTGGCTATGGCTCAAGAGTCCTCTGAAGACAGTACTAGGGATAGGGAGACTAGCGGTATCCCTCCAACCCTACTACTTTTGTCGAGGATTCTAGCCGGGCTAGGACTTAGAGTCTTCATTATTGATGCTCGGAGCGTCATAGTTCATGGGGTGGATTTGGGTAGGGAGACGAGGGACTGGGATATAGCCATTGATAAGCCGTTTACGCCAGAGCTACGGGACGACATAACAAGGCTGCTACGCTCTCGAGGCTTCAAGGTTCAGTGGAGGAAGTGGGGTTTTCTCGTAGAGGGCGGAATCCGGATAGATATCAACTACGCTCCACTAATACTAGATGAAGAGTTTGTAGAAAGAGGGAGAGTGATAATGGAAAACATCTTGCTGCCTTCCATAGTAACATAGTAAGATATAGTGGTACTAAAGCTTATGTCGAGCGAGAAGAAAGATATCGGCGACGTTAAGAAGACACTTGCCCAGACATGGTATTGACTAGATAGGGAGTACCTGTTCAAGCGGGCTCGGCGAGCTGGGCTTGAGAAGGAGTTGAGGAGGGTGTTGAGGAGGCTTGGGCTGAAGTGAAGCGAAGGCTCCCGCAGAAAATGATACGGCTTGTTCCAGGGCTAGCCGTCCCGGAATACATGGCATTCCTACTAGAGCTTTGCGAGCCTGTGAGGCGCACCCGGGAGGCCGTTGAGGCCGGAGACCTGCTGAGGATAGACTACCACCCACCATACCTACAACTAAGGTGTATAGATGTGGAGAGGGTCGTTGAAGAAGCCAAGCGGGAAAAGCTAAGAGTGTACCGGGGCAAGCGTCACATTACAATAACAGACGGAGTATACAGGGCAGGAATATACTTGGAGCCAGTTTGACCTGCTGACTCGGCTAATGAAACAAAATCTAACAAATAGATTTGAAATAAGGTGTTTGCTATGGAGGCGGGGTGATCTAGAAACCAGTCTTGCTCTGAGCCTTATAGGACCTCCACCAGGAACCTGCCGTTCTCGAATATTAGGTCGCCGTCTGCATAGACCTGGGCATCCCTCCTCAGGTCCTTTACCATGTCCCAGTGTATTGCTGAAACGTTCTTGCCGCCAGTACTCGGGTAGGCGGCGCCTAGAGCCATATGCATGGTGCCACCAATCTTCTCGTCGAAGAGAATGTTCTTGACGTAACGCTGTATATCGTAGTTGAGGCCGAACGCCAGCTCGCCAAGCCTCCGGGCACCATCGTCAACCTCAAGAAGCCTCTTAAGGTGCTCCTCCCCGCGGGACGCCGAGGACCTAACGACCTCTCCCCTCCTGAACTCGAGTCGGACGCCCTCAACCTCTATCCCTCTCCAGACAGCTGGGAAATCGAACTCGACCACACCATCGACACCGTCCTCGTGGGGCGCTGTAAACACCTCGCCGCCCGGCATGTTCTTCTTACCGTCGTCGCTAATCCACGTCCTCCCATCGACTTTGAATGTTATATCTGTGCCCTTGGCAACCACCCTCAGCTCCGAAGCCTTCGAAAGAACAGCACGAATTCCCTCCTGGCGCTCGGCCTGCTGTCTCCAGGCTGAGATAGGGTCGTCCTTGTGAAGCTTCAGCGCCTTAACTACGAAGTCCTCAAACTCTAAGGGGCCTAATCCCGCCTCCTGGGCTAGGCTCGGCGAGGGGTATGCTGTTACCGTCCACCTGAGAGAGCCCTCGCCATCTCTCTTCATGAAAATCTCGGTCAGCCTCCTAGCGGCCTTACTCCTCCTGCCCAGCTTCTCTGGGTCAACCGTGACGAGGGGCTTGTAGTGCTGGGGGCTTATTATGCTGACTGAGGCGTCTACCTTCTCGCTGATGTAGACGTCTATTGGCGAGATGTAGTCCAGGAGGTCCTCTGGAGCTAGCTTGTAGACGGCTTCAGCCAGATATTCGTCCCTAAGGTTTAGGATGGGATAGCCACCCCTGGAAACTATGTCGATGGCAAGACGCCTAGCGAATGGGAGTGCTGGGAGGCCGAAGGATATGGCGACGTCGTCCCTGCTACGCACGTCTAGGCAGTAATCTACTATGAGCTTGCTGGCCTTGCCAAGGACCTCGGAGAACAAGTGCACTCCCAGACACCACCTAGAAGAGTAGGTGTAACGAGCTGTTAACTGTTGGCCGATCCTAAGCCTCTAGTACCCCTAGTCTCCCGGCGAGTACCTGCGGGGCACTAGGGGCCTATCCATGCAAACCAAGCCTTTCTCTATCTTCTCCAGAAGCCCCTCAGTTGATGGCGCCAGCCTGAGTCTGCGGGCCTCGTCGAAGCTGAAGAATCCTGCGTCGCTCGCATCGCCCCCAGCTTTTGGATCTCCATCCTCAGCCTCCAATAGCACCGTTACTAGCACGTAGTGGTACCTTACTCCGGTCTGGTCTACTGTAATAGCTTCATCAATGTTAGCCACCCCTAGGGGGCGGCCTTTGAGCCCAGTCTCTTCCTCAAGCTCTCTCACGGCGGCATCGAAGAGGGTCTCCCCCACGCCGACGTGGCCTCCTGGTATGCTCCACGTACCGCTGCTGGGCGGATACCTCCTCCTGACCAATAGTATCTTACCATCCCTAATGACCAGGCATCCAACACCCACGACAGGCTGCCCAGGGTAGAGTCTAGGCACCCCGAGACCACCTAGCCACAGGACCTCCTACCCGTGAACCCGGGTATCCTCCCCCTCTCGAACCCACGCCCTCCTGTGATGGGCTTTGTTGCGTCGATACCCATCTTGCTAGTGAGGCCGTCCTGAGAGCTGGGGTCTAGGGTGGAGCCTCTCGCACTAGGTATGACCACGAGGTCCTTGTGGGCCTGGAACCTGGTGGCGATCGCCCACTCTACCTGTGTAGGATCGTCTACATCTATATCGCTGTCAACCACAACAACGTGCTTCAGGCTGGGGTGGGCTGCGAACGCGGCCATGATAGCGGTCTTAGCATCCCCCTCGTGTTGCTTCTCTATAGACACTACTGCGTGGAGCCAGCCGCCGCTTGCGTGGGTCAGCCTTACCGCAGCTACGCGGGGCACAGCCCTCCGCACGGCCTCCCAAATGCTTGCCTCCCTGGGGAAGCCCATGAGGGTCGTGTGGTCCATACCACCGCCCATTATAACGTAGGAATACTCATCGGGGTCGACATAGACACCATCAACTCTGACGACTGGTTGTTTCCTGACTCTATCGTAAGTCATAACAGCATCCACGTAGGGCCCCTCGTCAACAGTCTCGCCTGTAATCCTAGCCTCTACCAAGGCTCCCGAGCCTGCTGGGACGGGGTTACCATGGATAGGGCTCTCGAACACCTCTAGCTCTCCCCCTAGAAGGCTGGCCGCTACCTCTAGCTCGAAAACCCCTAGAGGGGGGCTTGTGGCCGCTGCTAGCATAACCGCTGGGTGCACGCCGATGACTATCGTGACTGGCAGGTCCTCGCCCCCAGATCTGGCTCTCCGGTATAGGTGCCATAAGTGCCTAGGCACAATCCTAATTGCAGCTCTATCCTCGTCCAGCACCAGTAGCCTGTGGATGCTGGCGTTGCACACACCCTCATAGCAGGCTATGATTATTGATGAGGATATGTAGTGGCCAGCCTCGCCTTCGTAGAAGAGCGCTGCAGGCAGTGACCATAGTCCTCTGGGGGCCTCCTCAATGCCGGGAGCCCTGGACTTCGAGAGCTTCCCGGGGCTGTTAGAGGACTTGGACAGCTTGGAATAGGCTTCGGCATCGCTTGAAACGCCTAGAGCGGTGTGTAGCTTCTCCCTAGTGTCAATTATGTTAGCTGCCACGGGCTGGTCCACGCCTTCAACGCTCATCACGAGCGCTGGGCCGCAGCCCTCGGTCTCGGCTATAATTCGCGCTAGTTCGAACCGCCTGGATACAACTCCCTCTACACGCCTGAAGCCTATCCTCGCTAGATATTCGCGGAGGCTCGCCCTCGCCAACCTACCAAGCCTCGGTATGCTATTGTTAGCGAGGCGAGTAAATCCTTATCCAGCATGGATGTATACACCCCTCCAGGAGGATCATAGGGCATGCTCGTGGTGCCCCACTCCTCCACTATAGTGTAGGAGAGGCCTGCGAGGGCTAGACTATACTCCGCCTCCTCGAAGCTGGGACCTGAGCCTAGGAAGATGTTCAACACGCTGGGAGACGCCTTATCCAGGAAGCCCTTAATAGACAAGCCTACACTCGCGCATCTCCCCCTCCACATCCACACCAACACGCCGTCAGCGATGGCTGAGGCAGCACACTCCCTCCCCGGGTCTACACCTATCACAGCCTGCATGAACCCGTCGCCGGGATAGTGTAGAGCCTTGTAGAGGGCGCGCTCAGGGTCCACGTCGCCCACAAGGCCTCTGCAGCCAGACTTAGAGGCAGTCTCTAAAGCCCACCGATAGTCTGGAGATCCTTCAGGCGGGATCACACACACCTCTCCATACACAGGCTGGCCCGGGTCTCTCGGTACGGCCAGCCGTATTCCCTGTACTATGAGGAGGCCCGTCATACTCTTAGCTAGCCTCAGCGCCTGCGGCCTGCCATCCAACCACACTATAGTCCTAACCCTAGAGGGTCGCAGGCCGACGCCACCTCACTATAAGGACTCAGCCTTTTATACCATTGAAATCACGGGATTATATACGCATGGCGGCACGGGGAGAGGTGTGTTGACCGCCGAGTTCGAGATCATAGAAGAGTATCTGCTACTAGGCCAGAGGCGGTTTAGAGTGAGGGAGCTGGGAAGCGGGATCGTATTCAACGTCTCCGCCGATAGCGAGGAGGAGGCTATAGTTAAGGCTAGGGAGTTGTACGATAAGGTTAGGGCTGATAGGGCGGTGAGGTTGAGTGGTCAGGGCTAGTAGCGGGAGCGCTCGGCCGCTGCTGACTGGCGTTCTATTCGTGGTCTTAGGCGTGGCGATAGGCATTGTGTACCCGTACTTCCTAATGGTCTCGGGCGAGGAGGCGCTTCTAGTCATAGTTAGGTATACACTAATACTTGTATCCATAGCTGTGGGAGCCCTATTTATCGGGACGGGAGGGATGATCATTTACGGGTGGATGAAGCTAAATGCTAAGAGTTATAGCGAGGAGTAGGAAGGACGCTAAGGCTGTGGAGGCAGCGGTAGCCAAGTTCATGCCAGGCTGGGGTATAAAGGTTGAAAGCCTTGGAGGAGTCAGGGGCTCGGGGCTTATAGACGCTATAGAGGAGGAGTCAGAGCCCTTCACCGTCTTCCTGCTGGGTAGGAGTGACCTAGCCAGCGAGGACCTCGAAGCAATCGAAGAAGCACTACCCCCCTTCTCTGAGGTTGTCGTGGTGAGGGGCTCAAAGGTTAGGAATCTCAGGATAGAAGCCATACAGGCCGCATTGACGGAGGCGAGGGCAAGGATAAGGCTGAGAGCCTCGTGGAGAGAAGGCTCGGTCACCCTATCCAGATGGCCTGGGGCCGAGGAGCTGGAGGGCGCTCCAATCACTCCCCAGGGAGACAGCTTCATAGTCTATGGGAGGGGGGCTAAGACCCTCTCCCTCTTCATGCAGCGTTCTCTAGGGGAAGCCGCTCTACTGTACAAGATGCAGGGAGGGAGCCACCTCGTATATGCAGGACGCAGGCCTGTAGGGGAGCTGAGGATACTGCGCGAGAAGCCACTACCAGTGGGGAAGCTATACCGGGGCGTTAGACCTGAGGGGCTAAGCATTGGCTCGATGTTGGAGTCGAACCTAGAGGCTCTAGACATCCTAGAGTCCCGCTCGTCTGAGGCTGCCAGATACCTGGCGGGTGACGTCGACACGGTGATAGTGCCCTGGAGCGGCGGTAAGGACTCGACAGCAGCTCTAGTACTAGCGGTTAATGCCTTCGGTAGGGAGGCTGTTAGGGCTGTCTACGTCGACACGGGCATAGACTTCCTAGAGAACGCCGAGTATGTGGAGAGAGTTGCGTCGAAGCTAGGGGTCGATCTGACTGTTGTTAAGGCAGATGTGGATGAGGGGCTGCTTATCGAGGGCATGCCCATGCCGGACCCGGATTATAGGTGGTGTACTGGGAGGAAGTTAGACGCACTCAGGAGGGGCTTCAGATCAGTGGCTAAGGGGAAGACGATAGTGGTCACGGGTGATAGGGATGGAGAGTCGGAGAGGAGGGGCAGGAGACCTGTGCTTAGGCGTGACGAGAAGCTGGGATACCCCGTGCTATCCCCTATAAAGATGTGGAGCGGTAGCCACGTGCAGCTATACATAATGTCCAGGGGCCTGCCTCTAAACCCGCTCTATGAGGCTGGCTTCTATAGGATAGGCTGCTACATATGCTTCGCACTCAGGAGCTGGGAGATAGAGGTTATGAGGAGGTCAGGCATAATAGACAGGATAGTCTCCTCCAGGCCCAGCCACAGAGGGTTAATAGAGAAATTCCTAGAACTCAAGAAGAAAGGGTTCGGCGGGGATCTGGGCGCTTGTATATGCGGCGTCTAGCCACTACGCCCCCTCCAGTTCCTCGGCTGGGCTCCCTATCTAGAGACCCTAGACTCTATTAGCCTTACAGCCTCGGCTAGCTCTCTATCGCCTAGAATAGCCTCTCTGAGAGGCCTCACAACGTCTATGAGGCTCTCAGCCACGGCGTTCTTTAGGTCCAGCGGGTGTAGGGAGCCACTAGTGTAGTCCCTCTCCAGCTCGCTGTAGCTGTTATACTCTACGGGGCCCCCGTACTTTGCTGGCCTGTCGACCTTGAGGGTGAAGCCTTCCCTAGCGAAGAGAAGATATCTAGCGATCTCCATGACAGGATTACCCTCCGCAACCCGGGGCGGGCAGTAGGCCCTCCTAAGCTTCCTCCTTATGTCCTCATCACTATCAACAACAAAGACGGCTGTCTCTGGCTTCGACTTGCTCATCTTAACCTCGGCGAGGACCTCGTCAACCTCCCCTCCAGCTTCCATGCGCCCAGGCCCTTGGAGGCTTGATATGATGGGTGTGTGGAGTGCGACTGGCTTCTTCCTGCCTACCTTCTCCGCTATGTCGCGGGCTAGCATGTGAGCCTTCCTCTGGTCCATCCCACCTAGGGCTATGTCCAGGTCTAGATAGAAGATGTCTGAGACCTGCATGAGAGGGTAGATTATCTTGGAGGAGTCGATCTCGGCCTCCTCAGCCCTACGCCCCATTATGGTTAGGGCTCTCCTTATTCTGGCTAGGGATGCAGACTTTGCGGATCTTATCAAGAGTGCCCAGTAGTCCTTATCGGAAGCGAGGTCCTCGGCGTCCACATACCTAACAGAGCCCTCTGGCACTCCTGAGGCGCTTAGGATCTTCCTTACTATCCTGGACGCCATCCTTATCAGGCCCAGATCGCCGCCTAGCTTGTCGTTTATGTAAGCGTGCCACGTGGCCTCTAGGACCGTGAAGTCGACTCCCGCATCCACTAGGTCCTTAACCTTGAAAATCCACACAAGCCAGCCTATATGGACTATACCGCTGGGCTCGTAGCCAATGTAGCCCTTCAGCTTAACCCCAGACTCGAGCTTCTCCCTAAGCTCCTCCCTGGTCACAACCTCAACAGTATTCCTAGCTATTAGCTCCAACCTCCTGTCAACATCCACTTGAAACCAGCCCCCACATACCCTGCCAGGAGATAGGATTGGTTGGATCCTGTATTCTTTAATCCTAAACACGTGGAGGCTGCTACTGTGCTTGAGGCAAATAACCCCTCCCGGAGCCTCAATAAGAAGACTGGAGACAGCCCAGGGCTGAAGGGAGGACTCGCAGGCCCTCTACTCTAAGGCCCGCGAGGCTGGCCAGACAGGAGGTGGTGTTGGCCGTGAAGTACCTGATTAAGGCTAGGATAGAGGTAGACGGCAGGGTCGAGAAGCACGACGTGATTGGAGCCATATTCGGCCAGACTGAGGGCCTCCTAGGCTCTGACTACAGTCTGGAGGAGCTTCAGAATAAGGACAAGCTGGGCAGGATACACGTCGACCTAAAGTATCAGGGCACCAAGACTGTTGGCACTCTTAGCGTGCCGAGCAACCTCAGCAGGGTTGAGACAGCAATAGTCGCCGCTATGCTTGAGACAATAGACAAGATCGGGCCTTATAACGCCAAGATCAGGGTGGAGGAGATCAAGGACCTGAGGATCGAGAAGCTCGAGAAAATCAAGCAAAGGGCTAGAGAGCTGCTGAAGATGATGAGGGAGAGGGAGCCGGACATAAGGGAGGTTATAAAGGAGGTGCTCCAGGAGGAGCACGCTAGGGTGCAGCTAGCCAAGCTGGTGGAGTACGGGCCGGAGAAGTTGCCGGCAGGCCCGGGCGTCGAGAAGGCCGACACTATAATAGTAGTGGAGGGCAGGTCAGACGTCAACACACTACTGAGGTACGGATACACGAACGTAGTAGCTATAGGAGGGGCTAGGGAGAAGGTCCCTGAAACGCTGAGGGAGCTAGCTAAGTCAAAGAAGGTCATACTATTCGTGGATGGCGATAGAGGAGGGGAGCTTATACTCAGGAACATACTCCCGCAGCTGAAGGTGGACTACGTGGCAAGAGCGCCAGAAGGCAAGGAGGTCGAGCACCTGACGGGGCGTGAAATAGCGCAGGCGCTGAGCCAGATGAAGCCAGCGGAGGTAGTTGTAAGAGAGCTAGGGCTTGCGGCAGGCCAGGAGGCTGGAGAGCCGGGAACCCCCTCTGCAGAGCCTGAGGCGAAGCCCCAGGAGGAGGCGGTGCAGCGTGAGAAAGCCGAAGAGGAGAAGCCAGCAGTGACTAAGTTCACGATACCGAAGTCGGTGCTTGATACCGCGAAAGAGCTAAAGGGGACTCTCGAGGCCGTGGTCTACGACCGTGAGTGGAGGGAGGTTGCTAGGCTCAAGGTGAGAGAGCTCTACGACTTCATAGGCAAGTCGAGTCACGGAGAGATCTATGCGGTGGTCTTCGATGGAATAATAACCCAGAGGCTACTGGATATAGCTGCGGAGAAAGGTGTCAGCCTGATAATCGGCAACAGGATAGGCAACAAGATAACACACAAACCAACCAGCGTCAAGTTCCTCACCTTCAGCGACATACTATAGAACTTGTAGGGCTCTGGTGTCTGCCGGAGACCCGTGGGTAGTGGCCGCTGATTCAACAATCTGCGGCAGTCACCTTTTTCTTCCCCCCAGAAAGTCTAGTAGGCTGCTCTGCCTACCGCCGCTCTTTAGCCTCTTCTCAGTCACGCCGAAGTAGGAGAGGATTCTAAGTGAGGCAGGGATTATTTGCTTGTCTATATAGTACTCCACGTCTATCTCGCTCTTCTCAGCCATGAAGTATGGCTTGGCCCTCTTGTATAGGGGGCCTGACCCTCTCACGATGACAAAGCCTATCTTGGCTCCTGGCTCGACTCTAATCCCGCTTCTCTCCATGAGTATGGCGGCGGCTACGTGAGGCTGCCTAGCTTCATACATGCTGGGTGGCCGAGTTAGCGTCTTCCAGATGGTCAGCTCCTTCACATCGAAGTCCCCCCTCCTTAGCCTGTCTATAACTCTCCTGACATAGGCAACCGCCTCATCCACGCTGCCCGTCTTTAAGACTATCTCGGCCACCTTGAACTGCGTCTCCTTGGCTAGCTCGCTCCAGTCTCCCCTGACAGCCTCGAAGCCGACGATGTCGATTTTTCCGTCCTCAGTGAGCCCTACATAACGTTTCTTCGCCTCTGTGAAGAACACCCTTCTGTAGATCTTGTCTATCTTGATGTCGAACCCTAGCTCCTCCTCTACGAACTTAACCAGCATTTCAATACGGGAGGGGTCGTGCTTCACGAAGAGACTGTCAGTATCGCCGTAGATGACCTCAAGCCCCAGCTCCCTGGCCTTTGCTATCGCAGTCCTAATAGTGTTCCTACCCCAGGCTGTGACAGCTTCAGCGCACTCCCTGCAGTACCATCTGGCGTTAGGCCAGCCCATGTAGCCATAGCTAGCGTTGGCTAGTAGCTTTATCGCCTTCTGCCTCTCATCCAGCAGCCTATACTCGGGGCTGCCTGGCTCGTACTTGGACATCTCCCTCCTGATATCCCTACGCCAACCCAAAAACCTCTCTAGGATCTTTTTGAAGAACCCTGGCGGACTTTTCCTGAACTTATGACCTACCTCTGGAGCGGTGTTAACCTCATCCTCGCTATAGGGCTCCCCGGGTTTCACCAGGGTATCGGGGCTTACGTTGTACTTCACCATTATGTTGGGGTACATGCTTGCAAAGTCGAGGACAGCTATCCCCTCATGTATACCTGGCTTGGGCCTCAACACTATAGCCCCAGTGTAGCGGCCCTCACCCCTCTCAACCCTGTTAGGCACCAGCTCGCCCAGCTTTGCCGCCTCCCTGATTAGCCTCCACTCGAGCCTGAATCCAACACTAGCAGCCATCACCTGGTCTAAGGGGAGCCCCGAGACCTGGGACAGCTGAGCGCCGAACGGGAGGAATTTCTCTGCGAGACCGCTAGTCGATCTGACGTCATCCATAAGGTACCTCCTTAGGAGGGGCCTCTTTGACGGGTCGTCCCAATACTCACCTATCTGCCACCACTCTAGCGTCACCCTCTCCTCCTTGCTCACAACTCCCAGGTAGTCGGCCACCTCCTCTAGCGTCTTAACCTTCACCTCGTACAGGCTTTCGGCGAAGTCTAGAAGGTCTACGTTTAGCCTGCCCGAAACCGAGTAGTGGCCGTAGAGGCCGGGCTGCGGCTCAACACTCCTCCTCCCCACAGCCAGCCTGATACCATGAACCTTTGCACGCTCAACCAGGTATGGCCAGTCGAACCTGTTCTGGTTGTAGCCAACTATTATGTCTGGATCCACCTCTAACAGCTTCTCGATAAATCTTTCGATAACGACCCTGTCCCTACCGTTGCTCGCCTCGAGGACCTCCACCTCTCCTCCCAGAAGCTGGAGCCCTATCATGATCACAGGATCCCTCTTAGGGTCAGGAGTCCTCATGCGACTGTAGACCTCTATATCGAAAGCCAGAGTCCTAAGCCCCTCCAGCGGGTCTACTCTAGCCCTACTCTCGTCTTCCTCGATGTCACCTAGAAGATTGAAGGCCCTATCAACCCTATACCCCGACGGCGGCCTCACCTCGGAGACTACAGCCTTATACCACCTCAAGGGATACAGGTTATAGTCTATCACGAATCTCAGCGCGAACGGGATATCAGCCTCGAGCACATCCCTAACTCCTCCGAGCCTTCTGGCGGCCTCCCTATACTCCCTAACGCTGGCGGGGACAACAGTCTCGACCCTCAGCACCTCGACCTCGCGGCCAATAAACCTCCTCCTCACCCGCTCGACTCTGGTTATAGGGCTAGAGGGCTTCGAGAGCCTCCTCACCATGCCAGACAGCTCGTCGAGTGGCACAGAGCCGTCTGGAAGGATGTAGAAGTAGGGGCGGAACTTGTCGTGGAAAACTACTATCCTCTCTTCACGATCGCTCCTACCCCACATGACTATGAAGGGAACGTTCCCCCTCATCTCGTAGGAGACGTCGAGAAGCTGGAACGAGACCTCTATAGATTCGCTGGGCAACAACGGCCCCCGGGAAATAATAGTTGAGTGCTTCTAGTAGAAATTGGCTAGTCAGGAAGCCCCGCGCATGCCTGTTCTGAGCCAGTCAGTGGGGGGCATCCGAGGCTAGGGATCCTTAGTTATCTCCTCAATCCTCTTCATAGCAGTTTCGAACGCTGCGTCGGGATCGCTCTGGCCTGTTGATGGGTTGAACGGGAACTGGCTTAAAACGAGTTTTATGCTGCCATCCTCAAGCTCTGCGAACAGTTGAGGCAGCCATGTCATGCCTAGATCGTCTGTCTCTCCGTGCTCCATAGCGAACACGTAGTCCTCCTTGATAACCACAAGCTCTGCTCCCAGCTCCTTGCTTAGCCTCTCAGCGAGGCTTAGCCACATCTTGTGTAGGGGGTGGTGTGGTAGGTCGTCTAGTATAATTTTAACTACTCTACCCAAGCCCTAAGCACCACTCAACCCTTGTAGAGCAGCGCCTAATTACTTCTCGCTGGCCTCGCAAATCCTCTTCATGACTAGAGCGTCCTTCTCAAGTATTGGGCTCTCGCTGATAACAACTGCTGTTATGCCAGTCTCCCTATAGGCTTTACATACTATGCTCCACTCAGGCCCGTACTCCTCCTCAGCTAGCGTGTGGTGCATCCTCTCCCCACCCCTACCATACTCTATTCTCGAGAAGTGGGTGTGTAGGGGCCTCACCGCCCCAGAGCCTAGGTTCCTCTCTATGTACTCAATCGCCTTAACCACCTGGTCCACACTTACTACAAACTTGCCCTCGGCCCTCGCGTAGAGGTGGGCCCAGTCTACGCATGGCCTGCACCTCGGCGTGTTGCTACATATCTCAACAACCTCCTCTAGGCTTCCTACCTGGCTTGTCTTCCCCATAGTCTCGGGCGCTATCTCCGGCCTGGTAACCCATGATGGTAGGGACTCCACCAGCTTGTTAAACGACTCTATTACCCTTTTTACCGCCTCCTCCCTGCTACTATTGCCCTTATAGTAGCCTGGGTGCACCACCACGGCGTAGGCTCCCATCCACTCCGAGGCCACCATACTGTCGTAAAGCCTCTTGAGGCTTCTAGAGACAACGTCTGGATCTGGGCTGGAAAGGTTTACGTAGTAAGGAGCGTGCATGCTGAGAAGGATGCCGCTGCTCTCTGCAGCCTCGCCAAGCCTCCTAGCTTTATCCTCGCTTATCCTGACACCTCTCACCGCCTCGTACTCGAGGGCGTCTAGGCCGATGCTCCTAAGGAATTCGGGGACCCTGACCATGTCGCCCTTAAACTCTATGGGCTTCCCTGCTGGACCGAACCTTATCCTCCCTTGCACCACTACCACACCCATCTATATTCTAAACTACCGTGAGACACATATCTAGGAGTAGGGATAAGGGGCTTGGGCGGGGACGAGCTCAGGAGTGCAGCCAGGCCAGAGACAGGGAAGGGGGTGCAGTACCACCTAAGGGTGGGACCTGGAGATGTGGCTCGATACGTACTGATGCCGGGAGACCCCGAGAGGACGGACTTGATAGCTAGTCTCTGGGAGAACGCAAAGCTAGTAGCACACCATCGTGAGTACAGGACTTGGACTGGCAGCTACAGGGGGGTTAAGGTGAGCGTAACTAGCACTGGGATAGGCAGCCCGAGCACAGCAATAGCGGTTGAAGAGCTGCTGAGGGTTGGTGCTGACACGTTCATCAGGGTTGGAACTATGGGCGCCATACAGAGGCGCCTAAAGCCTGGGACGCTGGTGATTGGGGAGGCCGCCGTCAGGCTAGAAGGGACCAGCCAGCAGTATGTTATGGAGGGGTATCCAGCTGCTGCGAGCTATGACGTCGTGCTAGCTCTGATAGAAGCGGCTGAGAGACTGGGGATGGAGTACGAGGTTGGCGTGGTGGCCAGCACCGACAGCTTCTACCTGGGTCAGGGGAGGCCTGGGTATGGGGGCTACATGACGCCACGCTCCGCGTCGATAATACCTGAGCTCCAGAGGGCTGGAGTTCTAGGCTTTGAGATGGAGGCGTCAGCCCTATTCACCATAGCCAGGATATACGGGGCTAGGGCTGGCTGCGTCTGCGCCGTGGTAGCCAACAGGGTTACAGACGAGTTCGTGATCGACGCTGGAGTCAGAGAGGCGGCACGCGTCGCCTCTGAGGCAGCGGCGATCCTAAGCTTGTGGGATAGTGTGAGGGAGAAGAGGGGTAAGCGGTGGTTTTACCCAGGGATCGCGGGCAGTGGCACTTAGCTGTGGGTAACATAAACCTCGATATAAGCTTGTACGTCCCTAGACTTCCGGAGCCTGAGGAGGTTGTTTTTGCGGAGGAAGCTTGGATAGGGCTAGGAGGGGCGGCCACCAACTACGCAGTAGCCATATCCCGTATGGGGCAGCGCTCGAGGCTGCTGGCGGTTGCTAGCGGGATCGTAGAGAGGCTAGGCCTTCTGAAAGCGTTGGAGGACGCAGGGGTGGACACCTCCTCGATAGCAGTGATGGGTGGCTCTCCGGGGATAGTTGTGGTTATGAATGTGATAGGCGGCTCGCACAAGAGTAGGGTCGCTATGAGAGGGGTCAACACGCGCCTTCCAAGCTTTATAGAGGAGGGGTTGAGATCGTGGACCCCAGGCTCGCCCTGCCATATACACTTGGCTAGCATACCCCCAGCCCTCCTATCGTCATTGAACGCCGCGCCAACTGGATGCACCTCTAGCTACGATCCGGGGGGTGAGGCTTTCAGGAGGGGTGCTGAGCTGCTGGCTTGGCTTTCAGCCGTCGACTGGGTCTTCATAAATACTTCAGAGCTTAAGGGCCTCACTGGAAGAGGCGAGGCTCTGGCAGCGATAAAGCTTCTAGAGGCTGGGGCTAGGATGGTGGTTGTTAAGCATGGGAGTGGGGGTGCCACACTCCTGTCTAGGACTGGATGTATAACGGTATCGAGGCTCCCAGGAGTGAAGCCTGTCGACGTTACTGGAGCTGGCGATGCCTTCGATGCGGCATTCAACATAGCTGTAAAGGCTGGGGCAGACTTGGGGGATGCGTTGAGAGTGGCTAGTGCTGCAGGCTCTGCAAAGGTCCTCAAGAAGGGTAGTAGTAATATGCCGAGCCGCGAGGAGGTCGAGGCAATGCTCAGACACGTTGGCGAAGCAGTTGACTGCAGTGTGTCTTGATAGTTTGGAAGCCCCTACTCTCATACCCTCTCTATTGCTATGGCAGCAGCACCCCCGAGGCCGTGGCATATTGAGGCTATTCCCCTAGAAGCCTGCTCCTCCTCAAGTGTGTAGGCTAGCTGGAGCACGAGTCTTGCCCCAGTCGAGCCTAGTGGGTGGCCTATCGCTATTGATCCTCCGTTTACGTTGAGCTTCTCGTAGGGGACTCCAAGATCCCGGTTCATTATCAAGCTGTTGATGGCGAAGGCCTCGTTGTTCTCCCAGAAGTCTACATCCTCTACTCTCCAGCCCAGCTTCTCTAGCAGAGCCTTTATAGCGTGGACTGGCGCTACTGGGAACCTCCTAGGGTTTACGCCTGCTATAGCCCAGCCCACGATCCTGGCTTTTGGCCTGAGCCCCAGCTCCTTAACAGAGTCTTCACCCGCCACCAGCAGGGATACGGCGCCGTCGCTTAGTTGGCTGCTGTTGCCAGCAGTGTGTGGCCCTCTCGGCGTGAAGACTGGCGGTAGTTTGGAGAGCTTGTCGATTGTGGTGTCCGGCCTTATACCCTCGTCGTAGTCTAGCACTAACCCGCCTCTCCTCACAGGGATTGTGTAACGGCTCATATGGCCCCTGTCCCAAGCCTTAGCCGCCCTCATGTTGCTTTCGTATGCTATCCAGTCAAGAACCTCCCTCTCGGCGCTATACTCCCAGGCGGTCTCATCAGCCTCCTCGCCCATAACCATCATGTTTATAGGGTCGTATAGGCCATCGTTAACCATCGCATCCCTAAGACCTAACTCCCCCCTGTAGGCGAGTCTAACACCCCACCTAATGCTGGCTGGGGCTAGAAATGGAGCGCTGCTCATGCTCTCCATACCCCCAGCCAGGGCCAGGCTATACATCCCTGAAGACACTAGGATGGACGCCTTGACTAGGGCCGCCATGCCGCTTGCGCACACCATGTCAACGTTGAAACCCTCTATATCCTCCCTTAGCCCGGCTTTGAGGGCGGCTTGTTTAGCTGTGTTCATGTGGGTGCCAGCCCTTATCACATGTCCGTAGACAGCCACCTCTATGTCGTTCTTGTCCACGCCAACCCTCTCCACCAGCTCTCTTATGGTGTCTGCCGCTAGGGAGACGGCGGTCACCTCCCTGAGGCTGCGGCCGAACTTGCCTACAGGCGTCCTAACTCCGTCAACTAGGTACACTGGTTCTTTGAAGATGCTGGCTCTAGCTGTTGCCATATTCGTATACCGGGTATAGTCAATGGTCGTATTAGAGTATTTAATTACTTGTAAATAGAGCCTAATGAAGAACCCCAGATTAAGTGGTCACTGCACAAGCGACTCAACTATCTCCCTATACGGGTCTAGCCTAGCCACTGACATCCCCCGCCAGACACCGCTGCAATACTCCACAGCACCCTTGAGGGGCTTAGGCTCAGGCGTGGGGGCAGGATCCAGGGCCGTCATACAATACATAAGCTTACCTAGCTCCTCCTGCTCCCTCCAGTACCCCTCAATAACCCCTCTCCCCAGCAGCCTCATTACAGCCTTTCTGTAGAGAGGGTGTATGGGTTTAGGCCTGCTCCTAGCCAGCGGTGTTCCGACCAGTGGGAGGAACGAGTGAAGCCTTAGCCTCGCCCCCATACTAGCCAGTTTGAACATGGCCTCTACAGTCTTCTCCACATCGCCCTCGCTCTCCCCGGGCATGCCGAATATCAGGTCCACAACTGGCGTGAACCCGAACTCGACAGCGGTTGCAGCAGCCTCCATGGCCTCCTCAACACCGTGCCCCCGGCCCACAAACCTTAGTAGCTCGTCGCTGCCAGACTGCATACCTATAGATATCCTCCTATTATGGGCAAGCCTCTTCAGAACCCTGAGGACCTCGGGGGTAACGAATTCTGGCCTCGTCTCACTGGGGAAAGTTCCTAAATACGGCCTCCCCCCTCTATCCCTAACCGCCCGGAGTAGCTCTTCCAAGGCAGATGGATTGGGGGTCTTGAGGTCCTCGCTGCCGTAAGCCAGGCCTATAGGGGCTACGAACCTGATATCCCTCCTGCCAGCTCTCACGTACTCTACGGTAGCCCTGGCTACAGACTCGACACCCCTAAACCTAACGCTGGACTTGAACTCCCAGGGGACCTGGCAGAACCTGCATCTAAAGCTACAACCCCTCATGATCTCTATGGGCGGATAAAGACCCAGCTGGGGGTAATGGGGGTCGTAGTCGTCCAAGTCGATAAGAACAGTCCTCCCCACCCTGAAGGATGAGCCTGTGTAGACGGCTGTGTTGGGCGGCGGCCATTCTGCAGCATCGTTGGAGAGACTCTCCACAATAGCTGGGGCAGCCGCCTCACCATCGCCCACAACAGCAGCTACGGCCCCCAGCCTCAAGACCTGCCAGTAAGCTCCAGAGGCATGAGGGCCTCCTACAACCACAGGAGCAATCCTAGACACCCTCTCTATCTCGCCCGCAAGTTCAAGGTAGAGCGGCGTCGACACCCCGTAGAAAACTATGACTCTACGTCCAGACTCAGAGAGCCTAGCGACCAGGTTGCTCGGATCCTCCTCTACAAGGATTATCCTAGCCACTCTAGCGGCCCGCGAGAGCGCTGACGCGACGTGGGCAAACCCATTCCTACCACCATATGCAGACCTCAACACAACCGTAGTTGGGCCTCCTGCCCCCGACACCTAGCACCCCCCCAGCCCCAACAGGATCTCTAAACAAGCTTGGACCGCACCATCGTCTAGCGCACGCCTAGGTACTTCACCGCAGTTTGGCTAATGAGGTTGCTGCTAGGACCTCACGCCTCCTCTCCCTATCCAACCTACCCTCAGGGATTCCTCTCGCCTGGTAGTAAGCCTCCAGCATGTCGGATATGTCTGCTACCGCACCCTTATTCCTTCCCTCAGGAACGGGCTCCTCGGCAAAGCGGGGAGGCAGGCTGTCATGCCTATGGTCTACACCCACCTCCTCGTTGACCACTCTCTCTAGGTCTAGTATCAGTGCTGCTGAGGACCTCAAGTCCTCAGGGGCGACTTTAAAGCCTGTCGCCGCTGACAGAGCGGCCGAATAGTCTTCCCAGCCGAGAGCATAGCTGGAGAAGGCGCAGGTCTGCAGACTATCAACGGTGGCGACTAGCAGCTGCCTCTCGTATACAGCCTTAGCCGTCTTCTCGGGTTCGAAGCTCCAGTCTACTCTAGACTCTACACCTAATTGCTTGAATGAGGCTACTATGTCTCCGTAGACCCATATATGGGCGGCTCCTCCGAAGCTTTCAACAGCATTTACGAGCCCCCACGCCTTCTCAACCCTGGGGTCAGCGTTCTGGAGTGTGATGCCCTTAACGTCGGTGAGGACCTCGGGCCTGCCGAACCTACTAGCCAGCTCCCTAGCCCCTCCAGCTAGGACCTCTCCAACCCCCTCTCTGTGGGCAGTGAGCCTCAGCAGCTCCTCCATCCTCGCGAAATCACCCCACTCTAGCCCCTCCCCGCCTAAACCGTCAAGCTCGCTTATCTCGGCATAGATAGCCAGGATGTTGCCCGCCTCAATAGGGTCTACCCCCAGCCTATACGATAGGCTGGTTAGGTATGCTACCTTCTCCACGTCTAGCAGGGAGGCGTTGGTCCCTAGGGACGAGATCTGGGCGTAGTCGGGCCCCTCCGTTCTGAATGATAGGCGGGACCCCATGGTGTCCCTCCGGCATGAGACCGGGCACGCCGAGCACGTGAGCCTACCAGCTAATATTTCCTTCTCCATAGCGGCCGCCGAGAGCTTCTCCCACCCCCTGACGACAGGGGTTCTGTAGTTCATGTGGGGGACAGCCTCCGCGGCCGCTAGGGCGTCTAGAGCTATGGGTGTTCCGTGTACAGCTAGGAGCCCTGACTCCCTGTTGAGGAGGCTAGATCTCCTTATCTTCTCGTGGGCGGCTCTGGCGGTGGCTATGAGCTTGGGTTTGTCGGCTGGCCTTGGCTTAGCTTCACCTCCGGCCAGGACAATCGACTTGACCCGCTTGGCTCCTAGAACCAGGCCAACTCCATGCCTAACCCCGCTACTCCTACCAGTATCGTTTATAACCGTAGCGAATCTAACTCCGTTTTCCCCTGCGGGACCGATGGTTAGAACTCTCACATCGCCGTGCCTGTGCCTAAGCTCGCGGGTGGCTTCTAGGGAGTCGAGGCCCCACAGGCTGTTAGCGTCTTCGATAGAGATTTTCCCTTGTGATACGAGTATGTAGACAGGTGTTTTGCTCTCGCCTATAATCACCAGTGCATCGAATCCAGCCCTCTTGAGTGCAGGCGAAGCATAACCTCCTGTGTTAGCCCAAGCCACGGTCCCCGTGAGGGGCGATATGAAGGCTAGGGTTAGCCTGTTGGCCATAGGATATCCCGTGGCAACGAGGGGGCTTGCCGCGGCAACTAACGCAGCGCTATCAATCTTGAGGGCGTTGTAGAGTAGGGCTATGGCCAGGCCTCTCCCTCCCGTGAACTCTTCGAAGAGATGTGGGTCGAGCCCCACCTCCTCCCAATCGCCCCTAGACAGGTTTACAATGGCAGCCCTGCAGTAGTAGCCTCCTGGGCATTCACGCAACTCTAGAGGCACACCCCTCTGGCGTGCTGGGCTCCAACCTTTCATTAGATTCGGGATTCCAATCTATAAGTTGATGGGTGAATAGTGTGCCAGTATTCAAGAGGTACACCAGGAGGCCGAGCCTCAGGGCCTCTCACGTGATGTCGTCTCCACCAATAGTGGTTGGCGAGGAGGCCTCGATAATTGAGGCAGCATCAATCATGAGGGAGAGGGGTGTTGGCAGCTTGATAGTCGTTGACGGCAGGGGAAGGATCGTGGGGGTATTGACTGAGAGGGATGTGATTAACAGTCTCGCCGTGGGGAAGGCCTGCTCGGGCGGCCGTGTTGGGGAGGTTATGAGTAGGAACATTATAGTTGCTAGTCGGGATGAGAGCTTGGAGTCGGTAGTAGAGAAGATGAGGGAAGCTAACGTCAGGCACGTCCCTGTCATAGATGAGGAGGGTCGGCCCGTGGGCGTGATATCAGCTAGGGACATTATAGACCTGGGGGTGTCTGCCTTCAGGCTCTTCGTAGAGCCAGGGTGACTCTAAGCTAGGCCTTCTAGAGCGTTTATTGCTTATAATGTAAAACGAATTTTTAATAGTTTTAGCGTCAAGCTTCAATCTAGTCTAGGGCTTAGTGTTGGCTGTAGATGAGGAAGGTCTGGGCAGGAGAGTGTGGCCGCTAATTCTTCTGTCAGCTGTCTTCGCAGTAGCGCTAGTTACTGCCAACTTTCTTTCGGTCAAGCTGTTCCAGCTCGAGGTCTTGGGACTCTTAACTCTGGCCGGGCCGGCTGGGGTTGTAGCGTACTCGGTGACGTTCATAGCTACTGATGTAGTGAGCGAGGTGTATGGTAGGCGTGCAGCGGCCATGGTTGTCAAGGCTGGGTTCGCCGCTCAGATTGTAGCCGTTCTACTAACAGCGGTTGCGCTAGCCAGCCCGGCAGCCCCCTTCACACCAGTCCCTGAGGAGGAGTACAGGAAGGTTCTTACTATTTGGGGGAACATCATTATAGCGAGCCTTATAGCATACTTGGTGAGCCAGTACCACGACGTGTGGGCTTTCCACCTGTGGAGGAGGCTAACCGGGGGGAGATGGCTCTGGCTTAGGAATAACTTGAGTACTACAGTGAGCCAGCTTATAGACACGGTTATCTTCCTAGGCCTCGCCTTCTACGTGATCCCAGCTCTAGCCCCCTCAATATCAAGCATACCTGAGCCCGTTAGCCTTGCTGCTCTGTTCACGATGTTCTACAGCCAGTATATCATAAAACTGTCGATAGCTCTCCTCGACACGCCTATAGTATACGCAGTGGTCCACATAGTCAAGGCGTATATGGGAGGCGGTCTGGAGGGCGAGCTTGCCAGGATAGGAAGGCTGGGCCACACCCGCCACCACGTGGCTGTCTGAGGGAGGCTGGCCCCGTGATGCCAGAAGGATGCGGTGAGTTCTCGGGAAGGGTATTCAGCGGGGTAGGCCACGGATCCTTCTATGTAAGCATCTACTCTAAGAGCCTGAGGAGGGCTCTCGGATACAATCCTTACCCAGGCACTCTAAACCTGAAGATGGGCGGAGAGGACGCTGAGAGGCTTAACTCGTGTCTGGGTGCATTGAGGGGGATTAGGGTGGAGCCCCCAAAGATTCCTGGTGAGAGGCTGGCCGTGGTTATAGCGTTCCCGGTTGAGATAGAGGGGGCTATTAGGGGGCACATCGTGAGGCCCGAAATAACTATATATAAGGGTGATGTGGTGGAGGTGGTGGCCCAGGAGTATTTGAGGGACGCCCTCAAGGTTAGGGACGGAGACCAAGTAAGCTTCAGGCTGCTAGACCCCTAGAGATAGCATGCTCCCTAGCAGCGCCGCCCCGAGGCTGGCTATGAGAGCGAAGGCTGCTATAGCCCTGAACCTCCCCACCTTGCCCGTCTCCTCAACCTTCTTGATTTCAACGTGGTTCAGGTAGCCGCCTAGAGCCGCTAGTATGAGCCAGGTTATCATCTTCTCCCCAATCCTTCCCATGTAGGTTCCGAATGCGAACCACTCTGAGGGGCTCGCGGAGTACTTGGTGGAGGCCATGACGACCCCCACTATAGCTAGGAGTATCAGGCTTCCGAAGGCCAGCAGCCCGGCCGACCGGTTTACGGCGAGCAGCGTCTCCTTACCCCTAAAGCTGGCGGCTATCACTACGGCTAGATAGCCTATCCAGATTGACGCGAGGATCACGTGTGCATAGTGTAGGGCGAGGTCCTCCGCTCCCAACCCCGACCACCTGCACTCCAATCACATAACAGCGTGCTCAAGAATAAAACCTGAAATACATAGCTCTGCAGTCTCAGGCCCTAGCTCTTATGGGGTACTCAGATTCCTGTGACAACCACTAAGTGTCTAGATTGTAGTCTGGAGTTAAGGATATAAGCCTAGCATTAGAAATATTTCAAGTAAACCTAGCCTGCGTAGCAAACACAGGCCCTTAAACCATTAATTAGAGTCCAGCCAGGACCAATCCCCATCACCACGCTATCGGAGGGGTGCTGGGAGCCGTGGGGTATTTGGAGGCCGAGGCTGCAGTTGTCCACGGGAGAATAGTAGAGGGGTTCAGGGCTCCCTACAGGGAGGACCTCAGCTTTAAGACTGTGATCGTGCCTGGGTTTAGCGATGGCCACGCACACCCACAGGTTGTCGACGCCGGCCTCATTCCTGGGCGTAGATGGAGGGATAGCTACGAGTGGCTGGAGGGTAGGATGCTTAGGATTGATGAGAGGGCTGTGAGGAGTGATGAGGAGCTTGCTTCAAGGCTGGCGGCTGCAACGTTCGCGAGGAGCCTACTCGAGGGGGTGACGCTTGTTGCAGTGACTGGCAGGCTGGGCGCCAACGTTAGGGGCTGGCTAAGCCTCCCCGCCAGGCCGAGGGCCGTGTTCCTCCCTACTGTTATGGATAGGGCTGGCTGGCCTAGTATAGGGGAGGTTGAGAGGGAGATAGGCAGGCTTGTAGGAGTCCTGGGCGACGGCCTGGCCAAGATAGGCGTGTTCGCCCACAGCCTGGCAACCACCAGGCCTGAGAGCGTGAGGAGGGCGTTAAAGGCCGCAGCCTCGCTTAGGGGCGTCTTAGGGATGCACATGAGCGAGGGGCTCCCCGAGCTCCCAAGGCTGCTTGAGGTCCTCGGCCGAGGCCCGTATCCAACCAGGATTGTCGCAGTTCACTGCACAGAGATAGAGAGGCTGCCTCCGGGAGTCCACTGCATATCCTGTCCCGCCTCAAACATGATCCTCTACGGTAGGACGAGGCCCACACTAGCCGGGGTGGAGGGGTTTGGCAGCGACTGGCCGCTCCTAATAGGCTCGACTCCCCGCCACCTACCCCTGATATCAGGCCTATACCCTGGTAGGGTGTCCGAGATTCTTAGAAAGGCAACTATTGGCGGCTACAGGGCCTACCTCGTGAGGCATGAGGGAGACTTCGTGGCGTACGATGAAGATCTAGAGGAAGTTTTGAGTGGTAGAGCGCTGCCCGTCTGGGTCTCTATAGCGGGCGTCCCAGCGGTGGTTGAGGGTGAGCTGAGGGGCTCCGGCTTAGCGTACGTAGATGTGGTCAAGATGGCTGAGGAGGCTGTCAGGGAGGCGTTCGATAAGTATGGGGACGGAGCCAAACCCTATATACCAAGCCTTGAGGACCTCACTGCGGCAGGGGGAGGCCGCGCGAGCATAGCTGGAGCACGAGGCGCATTCTGGGGCTAGAGGCTCCCTTAATATAGGATCCCGCGGCGCCCGCTTAGCCTCGCGGTGAAGGCGGGTTGGCCGGGATGTATAGCTTGTCACTGAGGGCTGTCCTCAGGGATCCCTCACTAGCGTCTAAAGCCCTCGAGACGGTTTACTCGGCTCTCAGCGACTATGGCTGTAGCCCTGGCTTCAAGGCTCCTAGCTGGCTGGTGGTCTCATGCAGGGGGGACAGCCTAGTTAGGGCGGGGATCAGGCTGAGGACCTCCATCCCCAGCGCTTCCCTAGAGCCTGGTGAAGTGATCGTGAACGTATCATCCCCCAACCCCGGAAGGGCTGTTGAGATAGCTGAGACCCTATACCTCTCTCTCAGGGGCGAGGGCCTCCCTGTAGAGCTCGCGTAGATGTAAGTACCAGGGGGCGGTCGGCTAGGGGTGGATGTCAGCACTGCCTGGTATGGCTTGGTATTGGAGTCACACCTCATCCCGCCGGATAGAAGTGTTAGGCTGGGCTAGGGTTAACTATTGAAGTCAGGGCTCAACGGACCAGTCCATCCACTATGCGGTCTACCGGCTGGTAAACCTCGTGGTGCACTTCGAGGGTCCGAGGAGTCTAAAAGCCAAGGTAATACATGCGGACTCGCATGAATTAGTGTAATGCGCTGATGATCTAGATCCTAGGGTTCAATATTGCGCTGTCTATCTGGGTTGGGTAACATGGAAGGGGATGATTGAAGACGTTGTATTTCGGCTTGGTCATACTATGATTGTAATGACTTCCAGACTTAGACCTTAATGATCTAGCCCCGGAGCCCCAAACCATTACTCACATTGTCGGACGCGTATCACCGAGCCTAGGCTGCTATACCTTCAATTAGCCTGCAAAGTATTCACTCGTACTCACCACTCCATATGCTTGGCCGCTCTTGGTATAGCCCGTGCTGTGGTAGTCCTATGGCTGTCCTTATGCATGGTGATACCTTGGCTGGCCTGGCGGCCCGCGGAGTGGCTGGGGTGGGTGTGGTTGAGTTAACTGCCCCTTAACTCAACCAGCCCCGAGTTGCGGGGTGTTACTGTGGTTGAGTTAAGTCCCCTCCGGTTGAATCCAGGTTAACCAAGCCGCTATCTTAGGGGGCCTAGCTTGCCCTCCCTCCTAAGCCTCTCAACCCTCCACGTAGGGGTCACGGTCCTCGGGTGGTTGGCTCTAACGTTATCCACCCTCCTGGAACTTGTGTTCTTGGGCCACCACTTAACCTCCTCAGGGCTCTTCCTAGCTGTCTCGGCTATCTCCTTCATCCTGTCTGCATATGCTTCTATATTCTCCTTGGTCTCGCTCTCGGTGAACTCGATCATGAGAGCCTCCTCGACTATGAGTGGGAAGTATATGGTTGGGGCGTAGAGGCCTGCGTCTAGCAGCCCCTTGGCCACGTCCTCAGCCGTAGCCCCAGTCTCTAGCTTGAGGGGCTTAGCGCTAACCACGACCTCATGCTTCCGAGGCCTGCCCTTGCCGTAGGGGATGTCGTAGGCCCAGTGGCCCTCCAGCAGCTTTATGAAGTAGTTGGTGTTGACTACTGAGACCTCTCCAGCCAGTCGGAGCCCCTGAGGGCCCAGGGCTAGGATGTAGACGTAGGCCCAGAGCACGGCAAGCGTGTTTGCAATCCACGCCCTCAGCCTACCCACACTCCACCTCCCTGGTGGCTGGACCCTGTATAGTCCCGTTTCCTCGTCGTACGTGATCCGAGGTCCTGGGAGGAGGTCCGCCAGGGTTACTCCGTCAACGACCTCCACGCTCTTCACGCAGACGGGGCCCGAGCCCGGGCCTCCGCCGCCGTGTGGGACGCTGAAGGTCTTATGCAGGTTTACGTGTGCGATGTCGAACCCCATATCGCCGGGCCGAGCCCTGCCTATTATCCCGTTTAGGTTGGCCCCGTCATAGTACAGCAGGCCTCCTGCCTCGTGGACGAGGCGGGCTATCTCTAGTATGTTCTCCTCGAACAGGCCTAGGGTGCTGGGGTTGGTTATCATCAGGCCCGCTGTATCCCTACCTAGGGCTGCCTTCAGCGCATCCATATCAACATTGCCATCCCTGGCTGTGGGGACCTCGAGGACCTGGAAGCCGGCCATAGCGGCGCTCGCGGGGTTAGTGCCGTGGGCAGAGTCGGGCACAACTATGGTGTTCCGCCACCCCTCTCCCCTGAGCTCGTGGAACCTCTTGATGACGAGAACACCTGCTAGCTCGCCCTGGCTTCCGGCAGCAGGGTGGACCGAGCAAGCGTCCATACCTGTTATATGCTTCAGCCACTCCTGAACCTTGTAGAGAGCTTCTAGCACCCCCTGAACGTGCTCATCGCCTTGGAGTGGATGGAGGGCCTCGAGTCTAGAGTCGAAAGCCAGCCTCATAGCGGCTCTGGGGTTGTACTTCATGGTGCAGCTGCCTAAGGGGACTGGGCCGTTGTCCACTCCGTACGCCATCTGGCTAAGCCTCGTGAAGTGTCTGATCACCTCCACCTCGCTTAGCTGGGGTAGCTCTGGAAGGCTATCCCTGGCTAGGCCCTCGGGTAGCCTCAGCCCCCCTACAGCCCTCTTCACGTCTTCCTCCACAGCTATGGGGGCGGAGCCCCTCCTGCCAGGCCTGCTGAGCTCGAATACAAGGGGCTCCCTCCACCGTGCCTGCCTCCACCCCACGTCTAACCACCCAGTGCACCAGCTAGTCGATCAACCAGTAGATCGACGTGTCTCTTCGTGTGCACCTCGGTCACGGTTAGAAGTAGGTCCTTGTCTGTGAAGAAAGAGAAGCCCTCTAGCGGTATCCCGGCCAATATACCCTGCCTGGCCAGACTCTCCCTAACCTCTCTAGCCCTCCGGGGCAGCCTTACTGTGAAGTCCATTATGAACTCGCCGGATAGTAGTGGAGACTCTATCCCCGAGTTAGAGAGCTTCTTGGAGGCATAGTGGCTCATGTACCAGGAGGCCTCGGCCACCTCCCTCAGGCCTGCTGGCCCTAGTAGGGATAGATAGACTGCTGCGGCTATCGCCATCAACGCCTCATTCGTGGTTATATTGCTCGTGGCCTTTGACCTGCGGATGTGCTGCTCCCTAGTCTGCAGTATCATGGCGAACGCCCTCTCACCCTCGGCATCGCTCGTCATACCTATAAGCCGCCCCGGCATCTGCCTCACGAGCCTGGAGCTCCATTTCACCGCGAAGATCCCAAGGTAGGGCCCCCCATAATTCAGCCCTAGCCCTAGGGGCTGGCCTTCCCCAACAGCTATATCAGCACCAAGCCTTCCCGGGGGCTTGAGTAGTGACATGCTTATCGGCTCAAACCCAACTATGAGCAGGCCTCCATGCTTGTGTATGGCCTCCCCAGCAGCCTCTAGGTTCTCATCGACCACGCCGGTGTATGTCGAGGGGTACTCTACGTATAGCGCTGCAGCCTCCCCAAGGTTCCTGGCCTCTAGGTCGTCTAGATCTATGAAGCCTGTGTCCCTCTCAACCCGCACCTCCTCAACGCTAATACCGGGTCCGTAGGCGTAGGTCCTGGCGACCTCCATGTGGAGGGGGTTAGCAGTCTCGGGGATGATAACCCTCCTGCGCCTAGTCACCCGAGACGCCATTAGGAAGGCCTCGCCTATCGCGCTACTCCAGTCGTAATGGCTCGCGTTAACCACCTCCATCTCGACGAGCTCAGCTATAAGGCTCTGGTACTCGAAGAGCGCCTGCATGAGCCCCTGGCTGATCTCCGCCTGGTACGGGGTGTAGGCCGTTAGGAACTCCGACCTGCTAATTATATGTTTCACGGCTGGCGGTACGTGTCTGGGCCATACTCCACCTCCTACGAATGGAGGCGGGTCTGTATAGTATCTGTTCTTTGATAGGACCTCCTCGACCCTCCTGAGGAGCTCTACCTCGCTCAGAGGCCTACCCTCGCCTATAGGAAGCGAGTCCCACTCTCTGGGATCCATCAATACCTGGGGGGGGACATCGCTGTAGAGCTCCTCAACACTGCTGACTCCTATCGCCTCGAGCATCTCCCTCAGTATTGATGGGTGGGAGTTCGGGATCCAAGGGTGGGCCAAAGAGGTTTACACCCGGGGATGCATTATAGAGGTGCACCGTATGAATGCATCCAAGCTAGGAGATCTATACTGCTAACACGCCGCTAGGAGTGTACTTGCAGGCGTTGCTCATGAGGCTGTGTTTACTGTATTTAACCACAGACCCGCCACATCCCTTTAACGGTGTGAAATTATGGTCGAGCTAGGTAGCAAGGCCCCCGATTTCACCCTGCCCAACCAAGACTTCGAGCCAGTGAGACTCTACGACGTCCTATCTAAGGGCCGCCCTGTAGTCCTTCTGTTCTTCCCAGCAGCATTCAGCCCTGTATGCACCAAGGAGTTATGCGCCTTCAGGGATAAGATGGCTATGCTCGAGAAGGCGAACGCCGAGATACTCGCTGTGAGCGTCGACAGCCCCTGGTGCCTTAAGAAGTTCCAGGAGGAGAATAGACTCTCATTCACACTCCTCTCAGACTACAACAGGGAGGTCATAAAGCTCTACGACGTGTACCACGAGGAGGTTAAGGGGCTAAAAATGCTGGCTAAGAGGGCAGTCTTCATTATAAAGCCTGACGGCACGGTGGCCTACAAGTGGGTTACAGACAACCCCCTCAACGAGCCAGACTACGAGGAAGTAATTAGGGAGGCAAACAAAATAGCTGCACAGGCCTGAAGACCTGCCATAGACTAGAGTTGGTTTCTAGGCTTGCTTGACCTCTTGCTTTTTAGCCTCCAGCTCGTCTATCATCCTCTGGACGATATACACTATCTCTGGGTTGGCGTCTATCTCTATCAGCTTCTCGTAAATCTCCTTAAGCCTAGATAGGTTCTTCTCGCGGAAGGCCTTCCTAGCCTCGTCGTATAGCTGGATGTCCTCGCTACTCGGGGTCATGCACATATCTACACACCCCTCCTATGATTTCACTGTTGCACCAGAACTTAAAGGTAACGTTAGCTGGGGGGATTATAGTGTGACTTGGGTTAGAACTCTGTACGAGTCAACTTTTATAGATGTTCCCATTCCTAAACCAATATTGATTACTATATAACCCTATGAGGGTGGTGTCGCGTCATAATGGCGAGCGATCTACACTTGCTCGTGGGCGGGGCCCAGGGATCGGGCCTCGAGACTACTATGCAGGTCCTGGCCCCCGCCTACGCGAGCCTAGGCTACGGTGTCATGGCCAACAGAGAGTATTTCAGCAACATAGTCGGAAGACACAGCTACATACACATGAGGATATCATCCTCTGGAGAGCCGAAAGCACTGCAGTACCCGGTAGACTTCATTGGAGCTATGGACGCCGAGAGCGTCTTCACCCACTACGACGACATAAGGGAGGGAGGGTTCCTCCTCTATGATATGGGCACTGCTAGGACCAGGCTGGTGCAAATAGCAAGCATGGAGCCGGACCTTAGGAACAGGCTCCTGGAGAACTTCAAGAAGCTAGGCATCCAACCCCCAACAGTGGAGAGCGTGGTAAGCTATCTTGAGAAGGATGTCGGCGTGAATGTCATAGGCCTCAGCTTCACAGCCCTCTTCGAGGTCCTCATAAAGAAGCACGGCCTCACGAGGGCACAGGCCCAGAGGTTCAGGAGCAGCATCCTGATAGGAGCTATAGCGGGGCTCAGCGGGCTGGATCGGGAGGCGCTGGAGCTAGGCCTCGAGAAGAGGTTCGGCTCTAGGCCTAAGGTCCTCGAGATAAACAAGGACTTCGTAGCCAGTGTTGCCGACGAGATAGAGAGGGAGTATGGTACGCCACTAAAGCTCGCAGAGCCAAAAGCGCCCTACAGCGAGTACGTAGTGGCTTCTGGCAACGACGCAGTAGCTATGGGCAAGATAGTTGGTGGCGTCAGGTATCAGGCATACTATCCCATAACTCCAGCGAGCGACGAGAGCGTACTGCTGGAAGCCTATGAAGGCCTCAAGATAGATGGAGAGAGTCTAGGCTCGATAGCCATACTGCAGACTGAGGACGAGATAGCAGCTATAAGCAGCGTGATAGGGGCAGCACTAACTGGGGCCAGGTCCTCGACAGCCACCAGCGGCCCCGGCTTCAGCCTTATGGTCGAGGCTCTAGGCTGGGCTGGCAAGAACGACGTCCCCATAGTTGTAACATACTACCAGAGGGGCGGCCCAAGCACAGGCCTCCCTACTAGGGGTAGCCAGTCGGACCTCCTCTTCACACTGTTCGCCAGCCACGGCGAGTTCCCGAGGATGATACTATCCAGCGGGGATCACCTTGAGGCCTTCTACGACGCCATAGAGGCGTACAACCTCGCCGAGAAATACCAGATGCCAGTCATACACCTTCTGGACAAGTTCCTAGCCAACATGGTTGCCTCCATGCCCATACCGGACTTGGAGGGCGTGAGGATCGAGAGGGGGGAGACAATATTCGAAGCGCCGAGAGGACCCTTCAAGAGGTTCCCAAGGGACAAGCCTATAGCCCCCAGACCAGTCCTAGGCTCTGGAGCAATAACGTGGTATACAGGAGACGAGCACGATGAGTACGGTCACATAGACGAGGACCCTGTTAACAGGAATATAATGTACGAGAGGAGATGGAAGAAGATGGAGATTGCCGACAAGGAGATCCCAGAGGAATTCAGAGCGAAGTACTACGGTCCTGAGGATGCGAAGGTCCTCCTAGTGGGGTGGGGATCGGTAAAGATACCAGCACTCGAGGCCATCGAGGTCCTCGGAGAAGAGGGAGTTAGGGCTGCATACCTTCATGTGAGGATGCTGAGCCCTCTGCCGAAGAGGCTTATATCCGACGTGCTATCCAGGTTCGATCCTGAGAATGTTATAGCTGTCGAGGCGAACTATCTCGGCCAGGCCAGCAAGCTCATAACTATGGAGACTGGCTTCCTGTTCAAGAAGTTTGTTTTGAAGTGGACTGGACGCCCCATCTACCTTAACGAGCTTGTTGAGGGCGTCCTAGACATTGTTAAGAATGGTAGAAGTAGGGTGGTGTTGAGCTATGGCAAGTAGAGGTGTGGCTTCTTACAGGACAGAGGTCTGGTCCGACTGGTGCCCCGGATGCGGTGACTTCGGAATACTGGCGGCGATGCAGAAAGCCTTCGCCGAGCTCAACCTAGACCCTGCAACTACAGTAGTGGTCTCCGGGATAGGATGTAGCAGCAAGACACCCCACTTCCTGAACGTTAATGGAGTACACACCCTGCACGGCAGGGGGATAGCCTTCGCTACGGGCATCAAGCTAGCAAACCCGAACCTTACAGTAGTTATAAACGGGGGGGACGGAGACCTCCTAGGAATAGGAGTAGCCCACTTCGTAGCCCTGGGCAGGAGGAACCTAGACGTTACAGTGATAATACACAACAACCAGGTCTACGGCCTCACCAAGGGCCAGGCCAGCCCAACACTGAGGAAGGGAGAGCAAGTTAAGAGCTTGCCAGTTCCCAACCTACAGGACGCCGTGAACCCCATAGCCCTAGCAATAGCCTCAGGATACACCTTCGTGGCAAGAGCCTACTCCCTGTGGGTAGACCACCTCAAGGAGATCCTGAAGGCTGCTATATCTCATAAGGGTTCCGCCGTAATAGATGTGCTACAGCCCTGCATAACCTACAACGACATATACACAGCCGAATTCTACAAGGACAGGCTGTACAAGCTCGAGGACGACCCGGAGTGGGACCCGGTCGTTAGAGACCCGGGAGAGGAAGAAGAGAAGAAGGCTACTGCACTAAAGAAGGCGGAGGAGTGGGGAACCAGGATACCTGTCGGTGTGTTCTACGTCAACCCGCTTAAAGACACCTATGAGGATAGGCTAGCCAAGAGAAACCCTGCATACTCAAGGGAGAACCCGCCTGCCTTCCAGAGTATCTATAGCGAAGGCTCAAGCCTGGTTGGCCCCGAGGAGTTCAGGAAGCTATTTGACAGATTTATCGTAAAAGTATCTAGAAGATAGCCGGCTCACTAAACCTCTAAAACCAAACTAAAATGGTTTTTTGTTAAAAATACTCAAATACTCTCTAGAACTATTGAACTGTTCAAGGCATCTGCTCTGCCGCTACATACTACTTTACTACTTATAATGTTACTATCTTAAGGATAGTATGGTGCCATGAGTTTCTCACCGGAAAGGGTAGAGTGGAATGGCAGACACAGCTAGGGCAATCCTAGCCATTGCCATATCTATTCTGGCTATCTTGGCGGCAGCCGCGATAGCTGTGGGCTATAGTGTTGGGCCTGCTCTAGCAGTTTACTGCGGTTATGACTCCGCAGGAAAATCTTGGACAACAAGATCTGATGATATCGTGTACGAGTTCATCCATAGCGTCCACAAAACTATGGAGAGAGACGTCCTTAGGGCTGATTGGAGGGGGTTTTGGCTTGTCGAAGTGGAGCTGGAGAGCTTTGGAGCGGGCACTCCCTATAGTTTGGACGATTTTGGAGGATTTGGCAGTGTAGAGTACGAGGGGGAAAAGGTTGTGTTTCGGGGGATTAAGGAGTATCGTGGTAGGAGCATCACAGTCGACGTTGGTGTTTGGAGCGAGATTTCTATTATAATTGGCGGGGAGCCTGTTGATGGATGCGAGTTTGTTAAGGTTGTTGTCCCACCCCAGGCTGGCTAGCCCTCGGCCTTCGCCTCCTTAGCAGCCTCTTCAACTGCTGTCGAGAGGAGCTCCAGGTCCTCGCCGCTATGCGAGTATGAGAGGTGGAATCTCTTCAGCGGGTTGGGGGAGACTAGAATTCCCTTCCTCCGCAGCTTTGCGGCGAACCTCCTGTAGAAGCTCCCATCAGCCCTGAGCGCCTCAGACAGACTCTTTGGCCTCTCCGAGAGGCCGAAGTATATGCTAAATGCTCCTCCGAAGTGGGCCACGATGGCATCCACTCCAGAATCCTCCAGAGCGCTAGCTACCATGCTCGCAGCCTTGGAAGCCTTCTCCCACAAGACTTTATCTAGCTCTAGCTTCACCGCCTTGCTTAGCGCGGCCATACCGCCAGCCATAGAGAGTGGATGGCCGGAGAAGGTGCCGCTGGAGACTACCTTATCCTCGAGGAGGCTCATAACCTCCTCGATACCTAATACTGCAGCCACGGGGAGGCCGTTGGCTATGCTTTTCCCCACTAGCGTAATCTCGGCGTCAACACCGAAGTAGTTTCTCATGCCGATAAGCGAGTCTCTAACGAATGTAAGTATCTCGTCGAAAATGAGGAGGCATCCGTGCTCGTCGCACGCTTCCCTTGCAGCCGCGACGAAATCCCTATCCGCAGGGACAACGCCCATGCTGTGAGCGACTGGCTCCAAGATAATAGCGGCTACCTCGCCACCCATCCTAGACATGAACTTCTCTAGGTTGTATGCGTCGTTATATGGGAGGACCTCGACTGTGCTGGAAGTTCCTCTAGGTATGCCCAGAGTCTCGGGCCGCTTCCCTACAGCTGCTGGCGTTTTCACGTTGAACATGCTATAGTCGTGCCAGCCATGGTAGTTTCCATCGAACTTGACAATGACGTCCCTGGATGTGTAGGCCCGCGCTAGCCTTAGGGCTATCATGACGGCCTCGCTTCCGCTGTTGGTGAATAGGACTCTAGAGTATCCTGGTAGGCGTGAGAGGAGCAGCTTAGCGTACTCTACCTCCACGTCGCTCACTCCAGCACCGTGGAGAACCATCCTGTCAAGCTGCTTTACTACTGCAGCCGCTACGTCACGGTCGTTATGGCCTAGCGCTATAGCTCCGAATGCTAGGTGGAAGTCTAGGAGCTCACGGCCATAGGCGTCCCATACTCTGCTGCCTTGGGCCTTGACGACGACGAGAGGCTCTATACCGTGGAATTCTCTCCTGAGCCTTCCCTGGGCGCCGCCAACGAAAACCCTGGAGGCCTCCCTCCAGAGCTCCTCCGGGTCGAGGGGAGACTCCAATTTAAGTTACACCTTATCCTCCCGCACACATTCTATATTGGTTGTCACCTTGGTTGTTCTGAGGTTTTAAGGGTATTTACTCTGTAAAGCTCTCCAAACCTCTTGAATATATTAATCCTCCTACACGGTGCTCAATCCGATAGCAAGACCTGCGATAGCGCGCTCAGGCAGGCCGCTAGCCCTTCGGGACACTCCAACCCTGCCCCTAGACCTTAGGGGGGTGTTGCTTGTATGAGTGGGGAGGAAGGGAAGGCTGGGGCCTCGGGGCTCGATATAATTAGGAAGATTATTGGCGAGAGGGAGCTGAGGGGTTTCCCGGCTAGGATCATATTAGCTGGCGCAGTCGTCTTAGCGTTCATAGAAATATTCTACGTAACACAGTTCGGGCTCGTGCTTCACAGGTTTCTAGCAGGATTTGGATTAGAGCTCCCTCCATTTTACAAGTATCCCGACATATTCTTCCAGCTATACCCGGCTAAGGCCATCATACTGGGTCTCATCATAGGGGGGGCCTTCATAATATACCCGTTCAGCAGGGAGAAGGGCCCTTACGATAGAGTACCTATAGTTGACTACATTCTCGCTCTGATAGCAGGCGCCTCTCCCCTCTACGTCGTATACCTCTACGTGAAGTACAAGACCGTGGAGTTCGCCCTAGAGAACCTAACCCTATTCGACCTCGCTATGGTGTTGATTATACTAGCCGCCCTAGCAGAGGCTACTAGGAGGACCCTGGGTCTACTGCTACCAGCCATAATGGCAATATTCGTAGCATACGGCTTTCTCTACGCATACACGCACCCTCCCCTAGGTGTTGAGGGCCTGCAGGTGTTTAGAAGGCTTGTATCAGGATTCATAAGCCAAAACCAAGGATTCCTGGGAATCCCACTTACTGTTATGGTATACTACGTGTTTATTTTCCTGTTCTTTAGTAGCTTCCTTGACAAGCTGGGGGTCGGGAAGTACATAACAGACCTGATGACAGCCCTCTTCGGTAGGAGGCCAGGAGGCCCTGCCAAAGTAGCTGTAGCGTCCAGCGGGCTCATGGGCACCATTTCAGGGAGCAGCGTAGCAAATACACTGACCACGGGGACATTCACAATACCTGCTATGAAGAGGGCTGGATTCCCGCCCGAAGTTGCTGGTGCAATAGAGCCCGTAGCGTCGACGGGAGGCCAGCTGATGCCGCCGATAATGGGGGCAGCCGCGTTCATTATGGCCGAGTTCGTTGGCATACCCTACGCTATGGTGGTTATAGCGGCGCTCATACCAGCGGTCCTCTACTTCTACAGTATCTATGTGTTCGTGGATAAGGAGGCTAAGAAGCGAGGGCTTAAGGGTCTTCCCGAGAGGGAGCTACCTCCTACCAGGCCCCTCCTAAGGAAGATATACTATCTGCTCCCGATCCCCCTGATACTAATAGGGTTGCTTAGGCTAGCTCCCCAGCACGCGGTTATGGCAGGCATTCTCGCTACTGTCGCTGTCTTCGTGTTCGACAAGGAGGCCAGGCCTCTAATCAAGTATGCCGTGCTCCTTTCCATGGCGGCTGCCATAGGGCTTTCTATGAGCGTTGTTGGCATGGGACTAGCGCAGGCTCTTTTCTTTGCCGGGGGAGCCTCAATTATAATAGGTCTAGTGGCCGGCGGGGTCTTCAAAGACTTCAAGGACCTCCTGAAGGCGGTGGTTGCCGCTGTCGAGGCGAGCTATAGGAGCAGCATCCCCGTCTTCCTCGCAGCAGCTACAGCGAGCGTCATACAGTCCATGATTACATTCACAAACCTCCACAAGACTCTTGGAGACGCGCTCCTGGCCCTCAGCATGGGGATACTCATTCTACTCCTATTGGCGACTGCAGTGTTCAGCATCATACTTGGTATGGGCGTGCCAACCACAGCCAACTATATCATCACAGCCACCATTCTGGCACCGACTCTCGAGGGATACCTAAGATCTAACCTCGGGTATGAGGAGCTGGCAGCAAGCCTCTCGGCCCACATGTTCGTACTCTACTATGGAATCCTGGCAGACATAACACCGCCAGTAGCGCTAGCTGCGTTCGTCGGGGCTGTCCTGGCCAGGGCAGACTTCTGGAAGACGGCTATAAACGCCACAATATACGGATTCGCCAAATACATATTGCCCTTCGTCTTCGTGTTCTCACCAGTGATACTCCTAGTCACGGTTGAGAGCTGGGGCTTCCAAGAGATTCTAAGGCTAGCCTATACAATAGGCGCCGTGCTAGTGATTATTCACGTAGCGTCGAGCGGCTTCGTAGGCTGGCTATGGAACACGAGGATAGAGAACAGGTTCCTAAGGGGACTCATGGTAGTAACATCAATAGCTGCAGTTACAACCCACCCAATCCCAGTTGCGGCGGCTATCCTCTCGTATATAATATCGCTTGTATATGTCAAGAGGCTAGCAAGACAGAGATGAAGGGCTGGATTCCCATATTCGGGATCCCAGCAACTACACACATAATTTTAATTTATATGTGTTTTCATACAGCAGCCCTCACATCTGTAGGCTAGACTATGTTAGTGTACAGGTATGGAGGGGGTTATTCTAGAGGAGCTAGGATATATAGGTTTTAGGTATATGAATGTTGTCGCGGTAGGGCTGTAAACATAAACTATTTATATATACGGTGACCACCACTCACTATTTTAATTCTTACAGAAAAGTTTTTGATCGGATCTAAAGGTGGTTACACGATGGCGGCGAACCAGAGGCTAATATTGGGAGCCGCAGCAGTAGTGATAATCATAATCCTGATAGCAGGATACCTGCTCTTGGCTGGCGAGGAGGAAGTAAGGCTGGTTATGGGCACCGGTAGCCCAGGAGGCATCTACAACCCTCTAGGATTCAAGATAGCCGAGGTTGTCTCCAAATACAGTGACAAAGTAGAGATTGAAGCACAGGAGAGCGGTGCTAGCGTGGCTAACGCCAATGGAATCGCCGCTGGCGACTTCCAGATAGCTATGATGCAGAGCGACGTGGCTTACTTCGCCTACAACGGCAAGCTCCTAGCAGACTTCGAGGGCAACCCTGTAGAGGACCTCAGAGCCCTAGCAGCACTCTACCCAGAGCCTATACAGATAGTGGCTAGGGCTGATGCAGGTATAGAGACGATATGGGATCTGGAAGGCAAGAGAGTGGCTGTAGGGAACCCAGGAAGCGGGCTCTACGCTACTGCCTACACTATCCTCTCCGCCCTAGGCCTCTGGGACAAGATTGACAAGATAGAGTTTGGCTTCGCAGAGGCCAGCAGCGCCATGAAGCAAGGAACTGTAGACGTTCTCTTCATAGTTGCAGGTGTCCCAACACCTAAGATAGAGGAGATAGCCACACAGGTGGACGTAGTCCTCGTAGAGGTACCTGACGACGCTATACAGAAACTAAAGGACGAAGGGCTAGGCAACCTTTACCTACCCTACACGATTCCAGCCGGCAGCTATCCCTTCCAGAAGTCCGAAATCCAGACGATAACCGTGACAGCACTACTTGTTATAGACAAGGACGTGCCTGAGGACGTCGCCTACGAGATACTGAATACCATGTTCGAGAATCTAGACGAGATTAAGGAAGTCCACGCTAGAGCCCAGGACATCAGCCTCGACAAGGCCTACATAGTGCCTATACCGCTGCATCCAGGAGCCGAGAAGTTCTACAGGGAGAAGGGAGTTCTCTCATAAAACCTAATGCTACCCCTCTTTTCGGGAGAGAACCCTCAAAACAAATACACTATCTTATTTTATCACCCAACACTCCTTAACGCCCTACAGCCGCGCTCCGACGAAACTTCCTAAAGTAATACAAGTGGTGTTGGAAACTGCAGTTGATTCTGCCATTTAAAAGCGGGGCATCCACTATTTTACCCCCAGTGTGAAGCGCTCCGATTACGGTGGAGGGGGTTTGGCTGATCGAAGCAACCTCCCGCTCATAGCTGGGGCAGCGCTCCTCATCGTCATACTACTGGCTGCCGGATACTTCTTCCTGGCCGGAGGTGGTGAGGAGGCCGAGACTGGAACACCTACCAAGGAGGCCGAGACTACACCTCAAGGGGGAGCAGAAGAAGAGGAGAAGGTTAGAGTATTAGTCCTTTTCGACGTTGGAGGTAGGGGTGACCTCAGCTTCAACGATATGGCGGCTCTAGGCGCCGACAGGGCTGCTGAGGAGCTCGGTGTGGAAGTCGACTTCCAGACGCCCAAGAGCGTAGACTTGATGCCAAGCCTTCTGGAATCGGTTAGTAAGACTGGAGAGTACGACCTCATAGTGCTAGTAGGCTTCCTATGGCAGAAGCCTCTCGAGGAGGTCGCACCCAAATACCCAGAGCAGAAGTACGCCTTGATAGATGCAGCTCCAGCGGAGCCTCTAGATAACGTCGCTGCTTTCCTATTCAGAGAACAGGAGGTCGCAAGCCTAGTTGGAATCCTAGCAGCCGATATGGCGAGGAACATAGGGTTAAAGACTGGAGAGGAGGCTAAGGCGGGCGCGGTAGCTGGAATGTACATACCGCCGCTATGGCGGTTCCACATAGGCTACCTGTTCGGAGTGCAATACTACAACAAAGCCACTGGCTCCAATATAGAGATGGTCTGGACCTATACTGGTGCCTTCGACGATGTAGCCCTAGGCAAGCAAACCGCAGAGACAATGCTACAGAGAGGTGTTAGGGTGTTCTATGGGGTTGCTGGGCTCACACACGTGGGCATGTTCGACGCTGTCCGAGAGGCCAGCGGGCGCGGGATTATCGCATTTAGCATAGGCCAGGATGCAAGCCAGGAGTGGTATCATCCAGAAACCATAATTGTTAGCGGGCTCAAGCGTGTAGACACAGCTGTATTCACAGCCATAAAGATGGTTGTAGAAGGCAGGTTCGAGGGGGGCATACACAGTCTGGGCTTGAAGGAGGGCGGTTTGGGCATCAGCGACGAGGAGATGATACGCTTCTTCGCAGAGATAGCGGCGGAGCAGGGTAGGTTGCCTGAAGGATTGACCCCAGACGACGTGGTCAGGATAGTCATGGAGAAGAGGGAGGAGTGGATAAGCGACGAGGCCTGGCAGCTGGTTGAGGAGCTGGAAGCCAAGATTGCTAGCGGAGAGATAAGGTTCGTTACTCCGATGACTGGAGACGAGTACGAGGCTATTATAGAGGAGCTGAAGAACGGTAACCTTGACGCAGCCCTAGAGAAGTGAAGCCTGGCTGCTATGCAGGTACTAAACCTATGCAACGAAGCGCCATAGTCCCCATTTTTCTCATCTCCTAGGAACCTCTGTCTAACCGGAGGTATGTTTAATGCCAGTGGAGGGTGTGTTATACTATGTCCATCTCTGATAGTAAGCCACTTCTAGTGATGAGAAGAATAACAAAGGTTTACCCCGACGGAGTTAAGGCTTTGGAGGGTGTGGACTTTGAGGTGGCCCGCGGGGAGGTACATGCACTCTTAGGGGAGAATGGGGCTGGGAAGAGTACACTCATGAGGATACTGTTTGGCGAGATCCAGCCGACGGGGGGTGAGATATTATTCGAGGGAGTGAGGGTCAGATGGCGGGGTCCTTGGGATGCGCTCTCCAGAGGAATAGCCATGGTATACCAGAACGTCAGGCTGGTTCCCGGGCTTAAGGTGAGGGAGAACCTCAGGCTGTTCCTCTCATCACTAGGCCTCAGCACCTCTAATCTAGACGAGAGGGTTTCGAGAATAGCGGAGGACCTGGGATTCAAGATTGATCTAGACGCTCTGGTGGACGAGCTGCCTATGGGAGCAAGGCAGAGGGTTGACATAGTCAAGTCCCTTCTAGCGGGAGCTAAGCTGATAATCCTGGATGAGCCCACTAGCAACCTGACTCCAATGGAGGCTATGCAGCTCTCGGCGACTGTTAAGCGGCTCAAGTCTATGGGCGTCTCGGTAGTCTATATAACCCATAGGCTTGAGGAGGTTGAGGAGCTGGCCGACAGGGTCACAATACTACGTCGAGGGGTGAAGGTTGGCGTGTTCAGGCCTCCCTTCAATAGGGAGAGGCTAGCCAGCCTCATGGTTGGCGAGATAGACTTGAAGCCGAGAGGGAGGAGGTCGAAGCCAGGAGCGAGGAGAGTCCTATCCATATCCAGGCTTACGGTAGTGGTAGAAGGCGTTGAGAGGGTTAAGGAGGCTAGTCTGGATGTGTATGAGGGAGAGATTCTGGGCCTCGCGGGAGTAGCTGGTAATGGGCAGGAAGAACTAGTCAAATCTGTGCTAGGGATACTAAAGCCAGCCTCGGGTAACATTGAAGTCCTCGGCAGGAGTATACATAGGACTAAGGACTTCTACAAGCTTGGCGGAGGGTATATACCGGGAGAGAGGTCCGAGGCTCTAGCCCTAGACATGAGTGTCGCGGAGAATGCCGCATTTATCTACTTCAACCAGAGCGGCAAGACAATCCTACTACCAAGCGATATGGTGAGGCTATATAGGGAGCTCGTGGGTGGCTTCGGCCTTGTAGCAGCTGGGCCTTGGACCCAGGCTGGCAGGCTTAGCGGAGGAAATCAGCAAAAGCTAGTAGTGGGCAGCGAGGCCCTCAGGAGGCCCAAGCTGCTGGTGGCTGTAAACCCAACTCAAGGCTTGGACGTAGCCACAACTAGGTTCGTTAGGAATCTAATTGCTTCAATGGCTGACGAGGGCACTGGAGTCCTCCTAGTGTCCAGCGATCTAGAAGAGGTGTTGGAGCTCTCTGATAGGATAGCCGTGATGTCTAGGGGCAAGATAACAGGTGTCATCAGTAGGGGCGAGGCTAGCATGGAGACGATAGGCGTGCTCATGGGTGGATAAAACTTGAGCCTCACGTCAAGAATAGCATCAACCATGATAAACCCCCTTCTAGCTATAGCTGCGGGGGTTGCAGTCTCCCTTGTAGTGTTTGCTATAGCTGGCATACCGCCTCTAGGAGGGCTGAAAACTCTGCTCTTTAGCTTTGGCGTTTACCCTGAAATCGTGTTCGTTAGGGCTTCTGTGCTTATCCTAACAGGACTGGCATTCGCAATTCCCCTCAGAGTCGGGCTATTCAACATAGGAGCTGAAGGAATACTTTATGCCGGAGCGATAACCTCGCTTGTAGTAGCGCTAACTCTAGGCGGTATAGCCGTCCCTATGGCGGCAAGCGTTATAGTTGGTATCACTGTGGGGCTAATAGTCGGCATCCTAAAGGAGAAGGCTGGTATAAATGAGGTTGTCTCGACCATAATGATAAACTGGATCATCTACTGGAGTTCCCTCTACATCGTGACAGCGCTCCTTGCAGACCCTACATACCCACAGCTTACCCGGGAGATACCATCATCATCAAGGATAGGCTCTGTTGAGCTCGCTGGCTACAGTGTGCCTCTTATACTTCTCATAAGTCTAGCCACCAGCATAGCAATCTGGATGGTGATGTACTACACATACCTAGGCTTATCCTTCAGGGTCGCAGGCTCGAGCGAGAAAGCCGCGGTCTCTCGAGGAGTTAACGTGTCTAGGGTTAGGATTGCGAGTCTAGCTGTAGCGGGGGGGCTCTCTGGACTAGCAGGATCTCTCCTACTCTTAGGCCACGCCGGGGCTATAGACACTCTACTCTCCACGCTGAGAGGATACGGGTTCGAGGGTATAGGAGTCGCGCTAGTGGGCGGTAACCACCCTCTTGGAGTTATCGCTGCAGGCCTATTCTTCGCGGACCTCGTTGCGGGCAGCGAGACTATACAAAGGATATACGACATCCCTCCTGAGATGGCAGACCTAGTCACAGGTGCTATGATAGTCGCTATAGCGGCTGTACGGAGCATGGGTTACATCATAAGCGTTATCAGGGTGAGGATGGGATGGATGTAGAGGTGCTGGCTGAGGCGGCGAGAGGAGCATTACTCCTCTCGCTAACGGCTATGATACCGATAACCCTGGCCTCCCTAGGCGAGATACTGACTGAGAGGGCAGGTGTTGTTAACATTGGGCTTGAGGGGATTATGCTCAGCTCCGCCTGGCTAGCGGTATTCCTCTACCATGTGGGGCTGGACCCGTATCTGGCCATAGCTCTAGGATCCCTGGCAGGAACTGCGATAGGCGTGGTCCACGCAATCATATCCGTCTATCTGAAGGGAGACCAGATTGTTGCTGGGATCGGAGTGAACATTATGGCTGCTGGCGGCACAGTAATAGCAACATACCTGGTTTGGGGCAACTTCGCTAACAGCCCTCCTGTAGAGACGCCTGGAGGCATAGAGTTGATGGGTGTTGAGGTGAGTCTCTTCTTCCCGCTAACGATAGCCATAGGAGTAGGCCTCTGGCTATTCCTTGAGAAGACGGATACTGGGCTTAGGCTCAAATCCGTGGGGAACGATCCGAAAGCCGCGGAAGCCTTAGGGGTTAATGTTGCGAAGTATCAAGTCATAGCGACGATAGTGGGGGCAACCCTAGCAGGCCTGGCGGGGGCCTTCTACAGCGTTGACTACATTGGATCGTTCTCCAAAAACATGACTGCAGGGAGGGGATTCATAGCTCTGGCCAATGTTGCTTTCAGCGGCTGGAACCCGTTAGGAGCCTTGCTTGGTGGTATGGTATTCGGATACTTCGACGCTGTAGCCCAATACGCAAAGGTACTTCTAGGGAGGACTGCTGAGAACTACCTGATACAGACCCTTCCCTACATAGCTACTCTGATCGCTGTCGCCTTCATAGCTAGGAGGGGGAGGATGCCTAGGTGGCTTGGGAGGCCTTACTTCAAAGAGTAGATATGGGGCGCTCTAGCCCTCACTATCGAGGACCTCTACACTCTTTATTCTCACCCTATCAACAAGCCCGAATACCGGACAGCTGTCCACACCCTTTAATATCTCCTCCCTAGGCCCTTTACTCCTAACCTTCACCTCGATATACTCTATCTCCTCCCTACCGTCTAGGATCTTATCTATGTCAGCGTAGACCTCGATCTTAACCTCGACCAGCTCCGAGCCAGTGGCCTCCTTAACCTTCTTGCCCAAGCATGCGGCGATAAGCGACATCATAAGCGTTGGGTTGAGGTCCTCAAGAGGGATCTCCTTACCACCGACCAAAGCCTTATCCTCGAGAACCCTAGCTGACGCCTCGAACATCTTTATCACGGGCACAGCTAGAATCTACCTCCAGAGACCTCCAGTATTGGAGGTAGAGGTAATAGTATGCTAGGTCTAAAACTTAGGTTTGATTTTGGTGTTAGCTAAGGAGGCTAGCTGCTGGGTATGAACCTCCTGATTATAGAGGCGAACGCAGGCAGGTTTCTCGTCTGCACCCATAGTGTGGCGGGGCCTACAACATCGACCACGAAACCTTCGCCGCCTAGGAAGAAGGTCTTCCAGCCGCCGAACTTTCTTACCTTCCATTCTCCCCCTTTTATGGCTACGAAGTGGCCGTTGTCTACTGTGATTTTCTCGCCTGGCTGGACCTCAATCTTCTCTATTGCCCCGTAGCTGTTGATGAATACTTTTCCATAGCCCCTAGCCTTAACCCAGAAAAGCTCGCCTTCAGCTATCAGGCCTTTAAGACCCCTCCAACCAACACTAACGTCTACTTCTCCTATGTGGGCTAGATAGCTGGAGTCCTGTACGAAGATCTCGTCTCCAGAGAGAGGCACCTCAACTATATCTCCAGCCACCGGCGGTGCTATCCAGACCTCGCTCCGAGACTTGGCTGTTATTATGTTCATGAATAGGCTCTCCCCGCCTGCAACAGCCCTCAATAACCCCTTGAGAACGCCTCCTGTTGTAGTCTTAACCTCGACATCTCCCTTGTTCAGCATGTAGGAGCCTGATTCCACCCAGAGCGACTCTCCAGGCTCTAGCGTGACTTTGAGGATGCTGAAGGCGGGGCCCTTCTCTATAGTGTATTCCACCATAATCCCATCCCGCACATCAATAAGCCTATGGTGCGAGGGCCAACGTAATATGCTATTTATGGCCACGATAATAGGTCCTCCCCTCCACCCCACTTAGAGTAGGTGGCGCTGGTATGGGCTACTCATCTATAGAGGTGGAGGTCAGGAAGCCTGTTGGATGGATATACTTCAACAGGCCCGACAAACTGAACGCTATGAACACTAGCCTCCTCCGCGAGGCTGTGGAAGCCCTGGACAGTTTGGAGTCAGAGCCTGAAGTCCACTTTATAG